>JBJTSJ010000195.1:0-3114 GCA_046076605.1 Tabrizicola sp. | reverse complement strand
GGCGAAGCGCGGGGGTTCGAGACACGGATAGGCTGGACCTTGGCGAAGGCAAAGGATACTCCGCTGGCGATCCGGGACCTGGAGGGCATGGAGCCTGAGGACCCGCTGCCGGAGTGACAGGGGTATGCCCATGACCAACCTTATCCCCATCGGCCGCGCGCTGATTTCGGTGTCGGACAAGACCGGACTTCTGGACCTGGCGCGGGCGCTGGCGGGGTACGGGGTGGAGCTGATCTCGACCGGTGGGACCAGCGGCATGCTGCGGGCGGCGGGGCTTACGGTGCGGGACGTGTCGGACGTTACGGGGTTCCCCGAGATGATGGATGGGCGGGTCAAAACGCTGCATCCGAACGTGCATGGCGGGCTTTTGGCGCTGCGCGATGATGACGAGCATCTGGTGGCGATGGCGGCGCATGGGATCGAGCCGATCGACCTGTTGATCGTGAACCTTTATCCGTTCGAGGAGACGGTGGCGCGGGGCGCGGACCATGCGACCTGCATCGAGAACATCGATATCGGCGGGCCGGCGATGATCCGGGCGGCGGCGAAGAACCATCGGTTCGTGACGGTGGTGACCGATCCGCGCGACTATGATGCGCTGTTGACCCAGTTGAAGGCCAATGACGGGGCGACGACGATGGCGTTCCGGCAGAAGCTGGCGCTGACGGCCTATTCGCGCACGGCGGCCTATGACACGGCGGTGTCGACGTGGCTTGCGGGCGAGGTGAAAGAGCCTGCGCCCCGGTATCGCAACTTTGCCGGGCGGCTGGCGCAGACGCTGCGCTATGGCGAGAACCCGCACCAGGGGGCGGCGTTCTATACCGATGGCTCGCGCAGGCCCGGGGTCGCGACGGCGCGGCAGTGGCAGGGCAAGGAACTGTCCTACAACAACATCAACGACACCGATGCGGCGTTTGAACTGGTGGCGGAGTTTGCGGGTGGGGCACCTGCCTGCGCGATCATCAAGCATGCGAACCCTTGCGGGGTGGCGACGGCGGGGACGCTGGTGGAGGCTTACCAGCGCGCGTACCAGTGCGACCAGACTTCGGCATTTGGCGGAATTGTCGCTTTGAATCAGATGCTTGACGGGGCGACGGCGGAGGAGATCGTGAAGATCTTTACCGAGGTTGTCATCGCTCCCGATGCCACCGACGAGGCCAAGGCGGTGTTCGCGGGGAAGAAGAACCTGCGGCTGCTGACCACCGGCGCGCTGCCGGATCCGAAGGCGGGGGGGCTGGCGTTCAAGCAGGTGGCGGGGGGCTTCCTGGTGCAGGACCGGGACAATGGGCATGTGTCGGCCAGCGATCTGAAGGTGGTGACGAAGCGGGCACCAAGCGAGGCCGAGATGCGCGACCTGATGTTCGCCTGGACCGTGGCGAAACACGTGAAGTCGAACGCGATCATCTACGTCAAGGACGGTGCGACGGTGGGCGTGGGTGCGGGGCAGATGGGCCGTGTCGACTCGACGCGGATCGCTGCCCGCAAGGCGCAGGACATGGCCGAGGCTTTGGGGCTGCCCGGGCCGCTGACCAAGGGGTCGGTCGTGGCGTCGGATGCGTTCTTTCCCTTTGCCGACGGGCTGATCACCGCAGCGGAAGCCGGCGCAACAGCGATCATCCAGCCGGGCGGGTCGATGCGGGATGACGAGGTGATCGCGGCGGCGGATGAGCGTGGGCTGGCGATGGTCTTCACCGGCCAGCGGCATTTCAGGCACTGACATGCGGCTGTTCTGGATCACCGCGGTTGCGACCTTCGTCATCGACCAGCTGACCAAGCTGTGGATCGTGCATGGGCTGGACCTGATCAACCGGCACGAAATCGACGTGCTGCCGCCCTATCTGAACTTTCGCATGGCCTGGAACTATGGCGTGAACTTCGGCCTTCTGTCGCATGGCGCGGACTGGGCGCGCTGGGGGCTGATCGTGCTGGCGCTGGTCATCTCGGCCTGGGTCATCTGGTGGATGCGGCGCGAGCGGGGGAACGCTTTGGCCGAGCTGTCGGGCGGTCTTCTGGTGGGGGGCGCGCTGGGCAATGTGATTGACCGGATCGCCTACGGCGCGGTGGCGGATTTCCTGAACATGTCCTGCTGCGGGATCGAGAATCCCTATGCCTTCAACGTCGCCGACATCGCGATCTTTGCCGGCGCGCTGGGGCTGGTGATCTTTGCCAAGGGCGATTCAGCCGGTGGCAAGCCCACGCGCAAGGCGCGCTAATCGGGCGTGACGACCGCGCGGCTTTAGGCTAAGACGGGCAAAAGACGGGTTCGGAGGCAGGAATGCAGGCAGTGAAAGGCAGGGCGGTCATCGCGGTTGCGACGATGATCACGCTGGCGGCCTGCGGTGGCAAGGGCGACCCCCAGCTGATGAACCTGCGGTCGGGCCCGGGCCCGGACGAGTTTGCCATCGTCCCGCCCAAGCCTTTGGAATTGCCGGAGAACCTGGCCGAACTGCCCGAGCCGACCCCCGGCGGCTTCAACCGCACCGACCAGAACCCCGAGGCCGACGCCGCGATTGCGCTGGGCGGCAACCCGAAGGCGGCGGGGGGCATTCCATCGTCCGATGCGGCGCTTTATGCCCATGCCGGGCGGTTTGGGCTGGATGGTGGTATCCGGGCGACGCTGGCCTCGGAAGACCTGGAATGGCGGCGTGACAACAACGGTCGCGTGCTTGAGCGGCTGTTCAACGTGAACGACTACTACAAGGCCTACCGCAAGCAGCGGCTGGATCAGCAGGCCGAGCTGGAGCGCTGGCGTGCACTTGGGGTGCGCAACCCCTCGGCCCCGCCACGAAAGCCCAAGGAAGAGTAACAAGCGCGTGGCCCGAGCCGGGCCGGGCTTGATTGTACGGGTCGCGCGCCGCAGTTTCCCGACAGGACACAAGGTGGAGAAGCCGATGCTTCAACGAATTGGGGCTGGCCTTGCCGTTGCGCTGGGCCTGACGTTGCCGGTTGCGGCCAATGAACCGGTCACCACCTTCACTTTGGACAACGGCCTGAACGTCGTCGTGATCGAGGATCACCGCGCCCCCGTGGTGGTGCAGATGATCTGGTATCGGGTGGGGGCGGCGGATGAACCTCCGGGGCATTCCGGCATCGCGCATTTCCTGGAACACCTGA
>JBJTSJ010000194.1:0-3826 GCA_046076605.1 Tabrizicola sp. | reverse complement strand
GTCTGGTGGACGGAAATGCGGGTTCTGGACTTCATGGGTGATGGTTTCCATGGATATCAAGGTCCCGCAAGCACGAGTTTTCGGCGAAAACTCGGAAGGGACAAACCTTCTGCGAAGGTTTGCAACCCTGCGATTTTTCGTGAGACAAGATCGTTCACGTGTCTGACTTTTCGCAGAAAAGTCGTTCCCGGCGCCCAAGGGTTCAGGAAAACACCCCCTCGCAGTACCATTGGTCGGTCACCGCCCCGCCGCGCCCGTAGAAGAGCCACAGCCGTTCGCCCCCCTCCGTCTCGACCCGCCAGTAATCCCGCGTGCCGCCGCGCCAGTCCGGGTCCTCGAACCACCATTCCGGTTGCAGCCGTTCCGGCCCCGCTGCCATCCGCAAGGTGAACGCGCGCCGCCGCCAGCGGAACCGGGCGGGCGGGTCCGGCGTCTCGGGCGCGTCCACCGGTTCAGGGCGAAACATGACCAGGGGCCGGGGCGACGGCGGCGCGGGCCAGGGGCCGTCATGCGGCTGGCTCCAGGCGGCCATCAGGACCTTGGCGGATTTCGCGGGGACATGGCTGTCGGCGGGGTGGAGCCGCAGGACCGCCTCGGTCCCGAGCCTTGCGCCCATGCGGCCGATCAAGTCCTCCAGCGCCTGGGCCGAGCCGACCGGCGCCGGGCCGAGATTGGCCATGGCATGGGCCGTCACCTCCAACTGCCCGCGATGCTGGACGGCGCTGACGGCTTCGGTGGCCAAAGCCTCCAGCCGCAGACAGTCGATGCCGAAGCCCGGGTCGATCTGGTCAAGCTTCAGGTGCAGCAGCGGGCGGATGCGGTCGGGGCTGTCGCTGGCCCGCGCCAGGCCCACCTCGACAAAGGCAACCCCGCCATCGGCCCGGAAGCCCTGGAAGAGAACGCGCCGCACGCCCCACCCCTTGGCCTTCAGCTTCTCGCAGAAGGGAGGCAAGAGCCGGTCCAGCGCCGCCTCGATGTCTGACCGCAGGCCGATGGGATCGGGCAGGGTCAGGCGCACGGCGAAATGCATCGGCGGGCGGGCGGGGCTGACGGGCTCAGGCTCCAGCCCCAGGGCCTGATCCAGACGACGCAGGGTATCCGCCCCGAAACGGCGGGCGAGCGCAGCGCGGGGGATGCCACTGATCTCACCGATCCGGCGCAGGCCGAGGCGGGTCAGCCGGTCGACCACATCCCCCGGCAGGCGCAGGGCCGCGAGCGGCAGGTCAGCCAGCGCCTCGTAGAGCCGCCCGGGTGGGGCAATGACCGCCGCCTCCGCCCCCCGGGCCGTGATCACGCGGGGCGGCCCGCCGCCGCGTTCCCAGCCCCGCCGCTTGGCCGCGCGCGACCGGGTCGCCCGCGCCTCCTGGTCGATGGCATCGCCCGACCGCAAGGGCATCACCCCGGCCCGCGCATAGCGCGCCAAGGCCCATGCCGCGCCGGGCGTGTCGGCAATCGCCGCGCGCACGGTCAGGCCCAGCCCCTCGCAATCCTCGGCCACCTTGGCCAGCACCCCCTCCTCCCCGCCATGCAGATGGGCCGCGCCCGTCAGGTCGATCATCAGCCCGGCGGGCGGTTCTTCGGCCACCCAGGGCGAAAGGCGCCCGGCCCAGCGGCGCAGGGTCATCAGGAATTGCGCCTCGCCCGGCGGGTCGGCGGGAACGGTCAAGAGCGCGGGGCAGATCGCGGTCGCATCGCGCAGGGGCTGGCCCAGCGCCAGTCCCGCCGCCTCGGCCTCGGGCGACAGCGACACCAGGACCTGCGCGCCGTTGCGGTCGCCCACCACAGCCAGGGGCGTGGGCACCGCATCGCCGCGGCGCCGGGCAATCCGGTCTGCGGCCAGCCGGGGAAACCACAGCGACAGGATGCGACGACCCGCCATGCACGACTCATATGTTCACTTTATGTTCACGTCATGCCACCCCGCCATGACCCTGTCGAGTCCCCCAGTCCTGCAGATGACAAGTGCGTGAGAACCTGAATGACCGGCTTCCGCGACGGAATGTCGCGCCTATAGTGACCCTGAAAACCAGCGAGGGAGCCAGTAAATGAAGTTTGTCAAAGCGATAGTAATCGGTGCCGTGGTGATTGCCGGGGCGGCCTACGCCAAGGGCGACCGCACCGACCCGAACGCCAAGGCGCGGTCGGACCTGATGCGCGACATCGGCAAGAACATCGGTGTCCTCGGCGACATGGCTGGCGGCAAGGCCGCCTATGACGCCGCCGCCGCCGAAGCGGCAAAGGCCGCGCTGGTCGCGGACGCAGGCAAGATCGAGGCCGCCTTCAAGGACCAGGGCGGGGCCGACCCGGCCTCGGAAGCCAAGCCCGAAATCTGGACCAGCTGGGACGAGTTCCTGGCCGATGCCAAGGCTCTGGGTGACGCCGCTGCCGCGATCGATGTCGCCTCGGCCGAGACGATCGGTGCCGGGATGGGTGCGCTTGGCGGAGCCTGCAAGGACTGCCACACCGAATTCCGCGCGGCGAACTGATCCCGCGCAACCTGGCAAAGCAAGAAAGGCCCCGGTCAAAAGCCGGGGCCTTTTTCTATCCGCACCAGACCCCGGTGATGGCACCAGACTGGTCGATATCGATGTTCAGCCGGTCGGGTCGGTAATCCTCGGTCACCGGGGTACCGGGGTACAGAAGACAGGTCCCGGCGGGGAAGGTCATCGCAGCCAGTGCGTCATCCTCCCGCCCGACCAGGTCCTGCATCCCGACCGCGCCGCAAGCGTTCTGCACTGGCCGGGCAACGCAAGCGGCCAGCGCCAGGACCAGAAGCAGCCCCAGCCTAGCCACAGACGACCCGCTCGATCACGTCACGGCGGTCCAGCCAGAAGTTCAGCCGGTAGGGGCTATAGTCCATCGTCACCGCCATGCCGTACTGGATCACCCGGACATCCTGGCTGAAGCGCATCCCGTCCAGCAGGACACCGGGCTTGCCGACCAGATACTGCAGCTCGCTTGCCCCACAGGCATCGGGACCGGGGTCGACCGGCACCGGAGGCAGCGGCTCTACACAGGCCGCAAGCGCCAGCGGCGCACAAAGAAGAAGGGCGTGTTTCATCTGACGTCTCCCACGGACGAAGTGAGGGCAACATTCCCTCATTGCTTTACGCCCGAACTTGGCACAGGTTCCGGGAAATCTACAGGGAGGGAATACCAGATGCGCACCCGTGCCGCCGTTGCCGTCGCCGCCGGAAAACCGCTGCAGGTCATGGAGGTCAATCTCGACGACCCCAAGGAAGGCGAGGTCCTGATCGAGATCAAGGCCACCGGCATCTGCCATACCGATGAATTCACCCTGTCCGGAGCCGACCCCGAAGGGATCTTCCCCTCGATCCTGGGGCATGAGGGCGCAGGCGTCGTGGTCAAGTGCGGCCCCGGGGTCAAGTCGCTGAAACCCGGCGACCATGTCATCCCGCTTTACACCCCGGAATGCCGGGAATGCCCCTCCTGCCTTAGCCGCAAGACCAACCTCTGCACGGCGATCCGCGCCACCCAGGGCCAGGGCCTGATGCCCGACGGCACCACGCGCTTTTCCATGCTGGATGGCACGCCGATCTATCACTACATGGGCTGCTCCACTTTTGCCCAGCACACCGTGATGCCGGAAATCGCGCTCGCCAAGGTCCGCGACGACGCGCCCTTCGACAAGATCTGCTACATCGGTTGCGGCGTCACCACCGGCATCGGCGCGGTGCTGAACACCGCCCAGGTGGAACATGACGCCACCGCCGTGGTCTTTGGCCTTGGCGGCATCGGGCTCAACGTCATTCAAGGCCTGAAAATGGCCGGCGCGCGGATGATCATCGGCGTCGACATCAACGAC
>JBJTSJ010000193.1:0-9895 GCA_046076605.1 Tabrizicola sp. | reverse complement strand
TTGGCCCCGGCTGTCGTCTTTCCAGCCCTGCGCATGATCGCCGACCTGCGAGTTCTGATGGATCGGGCCGATGGCAAATGAAAAGGGCCGGTCCTGCGACCGGCCCTTTCGTCATTCCTGACAGGCGACCTATTCGCGGTTGCCCAGAAACTGCAGCAGGAACATGAACAGGTTGATGAAGTTCATGTACAGGTTCAGGGCCCCCATGATCGCGGATTTGGCAAGCCATTCCTGATCCATCGCGTGGGCGTGGGCGATGTAGTCGTTCTTGATGTTCTGCGTGTCGAAGGCCGTCAGACCCGCAAAGATCAGCACGCCGATCACCGAGATCGCGAAGGCGAGGCCCGACGAGCCGAGGAAGATGTTCACCAGCATCGCAACAACCAGACCGATGAGGCCGATCATCAGGAAGCGGCCCATGCCCGACAGGTCACGCTTGGTGGTGTAGCCATACAGCGACAGGCCCGCGAAGCCGGCGGCGGTCGCAAGGAAGGTCGTCGCGATCGAGGTGTCGGTGAAGACCTTGAAGATCCAGGCCAGCGACAGACCCATCACCGCCGCGAAGGCGTAGAAGAACAGCTGTGCCGCCGCTGCCGACATCCGGTTGATCAGCGCACCAAAGGCGAAGACCATGGCGAGGGGGGCGAACATCACCACCCAGCCCAGGATATTGGGCCGCAGGGTCAGCGGATCGCGGAAGATCGCGAGAAGCGCGTCCGACGTGCCGACCGCCCAGGCAACGCCGGCCGTCACCAGCATCGCCACGGACATCAGCCCGTAGACCTTGTTCATGTGGGCGCGAAGCCCTTCGTCAATCCGGACGCTGGCGCCAACGCCAACGCTGCGGATCGTATCGTACTGAGCCATAGAAGCCTCCGATGTTGTCCCTAAGGGCAACGCCGGGGGGACCGGCGCGACCTCGTGCGTAGAATATTGGGAACGGGAAAGGTCATTTCAAGCACCCCACACGCGCGAAGGCCGAAAACTGTCAACTTTTCAGCCCTTCCAATGCAATGGCGCGTCCCAGCCGCGCCGCTCGGCCTCGGCCTGGGCCTGGGCGCACGTGAGTCCGATGTCGCGCAGCAGGTGGTCGTCCAGCCGAGAGAGGCTGCGGCGCGAGCGGGTGAGGGCCGCAAGCTGGATCAGGCGGGCCGGAAACCGCGACACCGACGCGACAAAGAGGTGGAAGTGCGAGGCCAGGGGCAGGGCAAGGCGACGGCTGGACATGGGAGGCTCCATCATTCGGGTTTGTCATGGTGCGATGCGGTTGCATCAGGATGCTTGAACAATGCGCCTTTCTGTTGCATGATGGAAACGAATGATTGTGACCCGCTCCATCAGGATCTGTGATATGCCGCGCAACCTTGACCTTTCCGCCTTGCGTTCCTTCGTGACGGTAGCCGATGTGGGCGGGGTGACCCGTGCCGCGGGCTATCTGAACCTGACCCAGTCGGCGGTCTCGATGCAGATCAAGCGGCTGGAAGAGTCATTGGGGATCCCGCTGTTCCTGCGGGCGGCGCGGAAGCTGGCGCTGTCTCCGGATGGCGAGCAGCTTCTGTCCTATGGGCGCAGGATGCTGGCCCTGAACGACGAGGCGCTGTCACTGTTGTCGTCCCAGGCCTGTGAGGGTGAAATCCGGCTGGGCGTGCCGCATGATGTGGTCTACCCGGTGATCCCCGGCATCCTGAGACGTATGGCGCAGGCCTACCCGAGGGTGCGGATCAACCTGGTGTCTTCCTTTACCGTCCTGATGAAGCAGGAATACCAGCGTGGCGGGTTCGACCTGATGCTGACGACCGAGGAAGCCCCCGATGCGGCGGCCGAGGTGTTGTCCACGCGTGGGCTGGTCTGGGTCGGGGCGATCGAGGGCAACGCCTGGCAGCGGCGGCCCTTGCGCCTGGGGTTCAAGGACACCTGCATATTCCGCCCCCGGGCGCAGACTGCGCTGGAAGAGGCGGGTATTCCCTGGGAGATGGCCACGGGCGGCGAAAGCGAGCAGGCGGTCGAGGCGACAGTGGCTGCCGATCTGGCCGTGTCGGTGCGGATGGTGGGCAGCATCCCAGAAGGCATGGCGCCCATTGCGGGGGACAACCAGCTGCCGCCAGTGGGCGAAATGAAGCTGGCGCTCTACCGGGCGAACCGCCGCAAGGACGAGGCGATGGATCTTCTGGTGTCGGAACTACGCTGCGCCTACGGGGTCTAGGCTTCGGAGTCTGCGCCGACGCGGATCACCACCTTTCCGGTGGCCTTGCGGTTGCGGATCAGGTCCAATCCTTCGGGAAACGCCTCGAACGGCAGGACGTGGCTGACATGTGGGCGGATCAGCCCCTCGGCCCGCCAGTGCAGAAGCTTTGCCAAGCTGGCGGCGACCAGGGCCGGGGCATGCGCTTCAAAGCCGCCGTACCAGAAGCCCGACACCGTCAGGTTCTTCACCAAAAGCAGGTTGGCCGGGATCTGCGGCACCTCGCCCGAGGCGAAGCCAATGGCCAGTAGCCGCCCCTCGGGCCTGCAGGCCCTGAGGGCAGCATCAAAGCCAGGCCCGCCCACCGCATCATAGACTACGTCCAGGCCACCCTCGGCCCGCAGCGCTGCCTTCAGGTCCGGAGTGTCGCTGTCGATCAGGACATCCGCCCCGGCAGCCTTGGCAACCGCAAGCCGATCGGGCCCGCGGGCCGAGGCGATCACCCGGGCGCCAAGGCGTTTGCCAATTTCAACGGCGGTCAGGCCGACACCGCCTGCGGCACCGGTCACTAACAGCGTCTCGCCCGCCCGCAACCGTGCGGTGTGCGTCAGCGCAAGATGCGATGTGCCGTAGGCGATGGGAAAACCGGCGGCCTCTTCAAATGTCATGCTGTCCGGGATCGGAACCAGACGTCCTGCCGGCAGCACAACCTGCCTCGCCAGCGCCCCGGCAGGGCAGGTTGCAAGGACACGCGTGCCGGGAGCGGGCCCGATAGTGTCAGGGCCAAGTGACAGGACGACCCCCGACAGCTCCATGCCGGGAGTATAGGAAAACGGGTGCCTGACCTGGTACTTGCCCTGAATCGCAAGGGTATCCGCGAAGTTGAGCCCGACTGCTTCCACCTGAACAACGATTTCGCCTTTAACGGGTGCTGCAGGCCTGATATTGACCAAAACGGGCTCTGATCCCTGCTCTTTGACCTGCCAAGCCTGCATCTTCCGCCCCTTTTTTGGTGGTTGTTTCTACTACCTGCGGTGTAGGGTTTGTATCCGGCCTACAGTTTCTTGCAACGCAATGATCGCGAGATTCGCATTGTGCAACGAGGTCAAGGGTATGTGTGCAAAATGCAAAGCAAAATGCGATACCACTATAGGGCGAGTGCTGATTCGGTGTGACTCGTTCTGCGGGCCGGTCAGGACAACCACACCGTGTGTTATACGGGTGAATAATTGGACTTATCCAAAAGGACAGGTTTTGGGGCCGCAAAAGTTTTTTTAATGCAAAGTGAATGTGCGGCCAGACTTGGCACGGAATATGCTTGTACAATAGCGAGGGGAACGGACACTCGTTATTGGAGTATATAATGAAGCATCCCGTAGACGCACATGTTGGCAAGCGCATCCGTCACCGCCGCTGGATGGTGGGCATGACGCAACAACAGCTGGCCGACAAGGTTGGCATCAAGTTTCAACAGATTCAGAAGTATGAGACCGGTATGAACCGGGTCAGCGCCTCCCGGCTGTGGGACGTGGCCGATGCGCTGGGCGTTCAGATCTCTTTCTTCTTCGAGGGTCTGGCCGAGGGTCAGGTCGGCGCGGCCTATGCCCACGGCGACATGATGTCGGACAAGGAAGCCCTGGAACTGGTCCGGTCGTACTATGCGATCCCGGAGGCGCAGCGCCGCCGGTTGTTCGACCTGGCCCGCGTTCTGTCCGAAGCTGCCTGACTGCCTTGACCTTGTCCCCGCGCGCGGTTAGCGCCCGGGGACTGGGCTAAGTCGCCCATCAGGTCAGGGAGACGATCATGCGGGTTTCACCGGCGCTTGCGGCTGATCTGGTCGCTACTGCGCATGAACTGGCGGACGTGGCGCGCGTTGCGACCCTGTCCCATTTCCGGACCCGCTCTCTGGAAGCAGAAACCAAGGAGGCGCACCGGTTCGATCCGGTGACTGCGGCTGACCGACTGTCGGAACAGCGCATGCGCGAGGTTCTTGCTCGTCGTCGCCCGCAGGATGGCATCCTGGGCGAGGAATATGGCACCACCGCCGGGACCAGCGGCCTGACCTGGGTTCTTGATCCGATTGACGGAACAAGGGGTTACCTGTCCGGCACGCCGACCTGGGGTGTCCTGATCTCGGTCCGCGATGCCGAGGGGGTGCTGTACGGGATCATTGACCAGCCCTACATCGGCGAACGGTTCGAAGGCGGGCTGGGGCGTGCCCTGGTCCGCGGGCCGATGGGGGAGGATGAACTGGCCGTCCGCACGGCCCGTCCGCTGGCCCAGTCGATTCTCTTCACGACCTTTCCGGAAGTCGGGACCGCCGATGAAGGCGCGGCCTTCCGGCGGGTAGCGGCCGGGGCAAAGCTGGTGCGCTACGGCACCGACTGCTACGCCTATGCGCTGATCGCGGCGGGCCAGATCGACCTGGTGATCGAGGCAGGCCTGCAGGCCTATGACGTGCAGGCCCCCATCGCGGTGATCGAGGCGGCGGGCGGCATCGTCACTGACTGGCAGGGCGGCCCGGTTCTGGAGGGGGGCAGGGTGCTTGCCGCAGCCAGCCGGTCCCTGCACGCCGAGGCCCTTGCGCTGCTGAACGGCTGAGGCCGGGGCCAAGACTTTTCGAAAAGTCTTGCAAAATCCTTCGAAGGATTTTGGCCCTCGCCGCACCCTTGCCGCCAGGTGTCCAAGTCCGGTACACTGCCAGGGCCGCACGTGTCCTTCTCCCTTCTGACGGGCGGCCCTGGGGCATGGTGCCGGGCCGAAGGGTGCATGAGGTGCACCCGTGTCCGATGTCCTGATCCGCAACGCCGATGTCGTCGTGACGATGAACTCCCGCCGGGCCGAGATCGCGCGCGGCGACGTCTATATCCGGGATGGCGTGATCCTTGCCGTGGGCCCGGGTCTGGCCCCGGCCGAGGCCGAGGTGATAGACGCGACCGGCTGCGTGGTGACCCCGGGTCTCGTGAACACGCACCACCATCTGTACCAGACCTTGACCCGGGCCGTGCCGGGCGGGCAGGATGCGCTGCTGTTCGGTTGGCTCAAGACGCTGTACCCGATCTGGGCGCGGTTCGGGCCGGAAGAGATGTTCACCTCGGCCCAGGTGGGGTTGGCCGAGCTGGCGCTGTCGGGCTGCACGATGACCTCGGACCATCTGTACCTGTACCCGAACGGGGCGCGGCTGGACGACACCATCGCCGCGGCCTTAGAGGTGGGCCTGCGGTTCCATCCGACACGCGGGGCGATGTCGATCGGCGAAAGTGCGGGTGGCCTGCCGCCCGACAGTCTGGTGGAGCGGGAGCCTGCGATCCTTGACGACATGATCCGGGTGGTCGACCGGTTTCATGACCCGAAGCCGGGGGCAATGGTGCGGGTCGGGTTGGCGCCCTGTTCGCCCTTCTCGGTCAGCCGCGAGCTGATGCGGGACGCGGCCCTTCTGGCGCGCGACAAGGGGGTGATGCTGCACACCCATCTGGCCGAGAACGACGAGGATATCGCCTATTCCCTGGCCCAGTTCGGTTGCCGCCCCGGCCAGTATGCCGAGGATCTGGGCTGGACCGGTGCCGATGTCTGGCACGCGCATTGCGTAAAGCTGGATGGTTCGGAAATTGAACTTTTTAGCCGGTCCGGGACGGGTATTGCCCATTGTCCGTGTTCGAATTGTAGACTCGGCTCTGGCATCGCCCCGGTGCGTGCGATGCGGGATGCAGGGGTGAAGGTGGGACTTGGGGTCGATGGATCGGCCTCGAACGACGCGGGCAACCTGATTGGCGAGGCGCGGATGGCGATGCTCTTGCAGCGGGTGGCGAAGGGGGCCGATGCGATGAGTGCGCGGGAGGCGCTGGAGATCGCGACGCTGGGCGGGGCGCAGGTGCTGGGTCGGGATGACCTGGGGTCCATCCAACCTGGCAAGCGGGCGGACCTGGCGATCTGGGACCTGCGCGGGGTGGAGGCAGCGGGGTCGTGGGACCCGGTTGCGGCCCTCGTCCTGTGCGGGCCAACCCGGGTGCGGCATCTGCTCGTCGAGGGGCGGCAGGTGGTGCGGGACGGGCAGATGGTGACGCTTGACCTGCCCCTCGTCTTGGAACGGCAGCGGCAGTTGGCGGCGCGGTTGGCGGGGTAACGTCAGGGTTTCCCGCCCTTTCGCCGGACCGGGAAGGGCGGCATGGTCTGCGCATCTGAAACGGAGGCCCGAATGCGACTGATCCCCAGCCTTGCCCTGCTTTGCGCCCTTGCCCTGCCCGCCGCTGCGGAAAACCTGCTGTCCGAGGCCAGCGGCAACTGGGCCGGGTCGATGGGAACGGGGTTCAGCTTCCTCGCCCGTCTGACCCAGAACGAAGACAAGGCGCGGCTGATGATCTGGGGCGGCAATCCGGGCGAGGCGGCGGTGGTGCAGGGCGACCCGCAGTTCGACAACCCGGACATCGCGCTGGGGGCCTTTGCCACCAAGCAGGCGCTGGAGGTGGTCGAGACCGGGGATGCCAGCATCCTGCAGATCGTCACCGAATATGCCGACGAGGAGGGGTCCGGGCGCATCGTGACCCAGCTGCAGTTCATCGACAACCAGTTCACCGTGGTGGGCTACTACCACGCCGGGGAATATCTCGGGAAGGCGGTCGAATGCGATGTCGACCTGTGGAAGATGACCGCGACCGAGGACGGCAAGACACGCGAGCTGGAACCGGTGGGCTTCGAGGCGCTGAATGCGTCGGAGTGGATCTGGTCCACACCCTATGACCGGGGCTTCTGCAGCCGGGCGGAGTGAGGTAGAAGCGGGGTCAGGAGGCCCCATGTCCCACGATTATGCCGCCCAGCGGCGCGACACGTTCCAGACCTTCAAGATGTCGAAGGGGGTGAGCCTGCCGAAGACGGCGGTGGTGGAGTTCGCCTTCTTCATCGAGGAGCTGGATGCCTCGTGGCCGGCTTTCGAGCGGGCGCTGCGGCTGGCGGGGTTCGCAACGCGGCGGCTGAAGGATGGGGAGACGCTGGTGGCCTCGTTCGGGCCGATGCAGGTCACCCCAGAGGCGATCTGGGAGCGGGAGCATGCGGCGACCGAGATCGCGCTGAAGCATGATTTCTACCCCGATGGGTGGGAGCTTGCGGAGTAGGCCGTCCACGCTGGGCGTGCCTTCTGGTTCCGTGAAATCAAAGGGTTGCGCGAGGCCGTTCAGGTGGTCTTTACCATGCTGGCAGTTGCCTCTTCCCCCAGGTCCCCCTCTACGATGGGAGTAGTGAGCGTCGCGCTGCAAACGTCTGAGACCGGAGAGTCTGACCGTCAGCCTCGACGTACCTTCCGGCGGCGGTTCCACGCCCGAATGGCAGCGTAGGATTCGCCCGGCATCAGACGTGCGGCCATCGCCTTTGCCGATCGGACCATGCGGCGACCCACGACACTTGCCCGGCTTTGCCCGGGACCGGGACGACCATAGCCAGCGGTGCCAAGACTGGACGCGATGCGACGTTGCCGTTCGGCGCGGGCAGCGTAGAAGGCGACTTCGTCCAGTTGCGACGGTCCGTCCGGCTTCCGAAGGTGAACGAAGAATTCCAAACCCACGGATTCGGTGACCTCGATCACCTCCAGGTCGATGAGCCCCAAAAAGCGCAGGTCCCAAAGCATGTTTTCCAGGGCGACGCCGAAGGTGACTGTGCAGTGGGTATCCAGATAGTCGCGGCGTGTTCCCATCCGGTCCAGATATTCGGAATAGGCCGCCCGGAGGTCGTTCTTGGGCTGAAAGCCGCTCGGGTCTTCGGTTGTGATGTCACAGCCGGTGCTCGCCACGCCATCGCGAAAGTATTCTGCAAAGTTGGCCTGTAAGTCGAAGATGCTTTCTGGTGAGGGCTGGTCGAGACCGCGATGATAGGCAGAAAGCCAATCCGCAAGCCGGGTCGGCATCCGGAAGTGGTCAAGACAGGCACGCCCGTCTGGGACGGCCATACTAAGCACCCCGCCCGGCGCAAGTGCCACCGAGCAACCTTGCAGGAACCGGATCGGATTCGGCAGATGTTCGAAGTTGTGCGACGAGACGATGTATTGGAACTGGCCCGTGCGACCCAGCCGGGCGATGGCATCGCCGATTCCGCAGGCATCCGCGACGATGTCGACATCTTCGATTTCGCCAATCCGCGACGCGGGAATATGCGGGTCCTTCGTCGCATTAGCGCGCAGGGCCTGCGTATCGAAGACGTCAAGCGTCAGTACCGGATACCCATCCCGCTTTGCGACGGCAGGATTGAAGTAGGGGGCGACTTCGATGCCGGGAGAGGAAGGGTCGACGTACTTCAACAAAATGGCCTTGCGGTCCATGGCGAATTACCCCTCTACCGCCCCCGGTCCGGATCCTGAACACTGTCCTTTTTCATAGACAGTGCCGGCGCGCCGTTCAACCCAGGCGTTTGCCACCGACCCAGACTTCGCTGATCGCGCGGTCGTCGCCCATCATGATCGTCGGGAAGAGCTGCTGCCAGAGGTCTTCGGCGCGGCGGGTGGCCTGTTCGATAGCGGGGGTGGAGGCGAGGTCGACGACGATTAGGTCGGCCTCCATCCCGGGCGCGAGGTTGCCGATCTTGTCCTCGCAGCGCAGTGCCCGCGCGGAGCCTTGGGTTGCGAGCCACCAGAGCTGCGCGGGATGGAGGGAATTGCCGCGGAGCTGGGCGACCTCATACGCGGCGGCCATGGTGGGCAGCATCGAGAAGTTCGAGCCGCCACCGGTGTCGGTGGCGAGGCCGACGCGCAGCTTGGTCGCGAGAGTCATGTCGAAAAGGCCGGAGCCGATGAAGGTGTTGGACGTCGGGCAGTGAACGAGGCTTGCCCCGGCCTCGATCAGGCGGGATTTCTCGCGGTCGGTCAGGTGGATGGCGTGGCCGTAGACCGCGCCAGCGCGGAGCAAACCTTGTGCCTCATAGGTGTCGAGGTAGTCGCGGGACTGGGGGAAGAGGTCCCTCACCCAGGCGATTTCGTCGGTCTGTTCGCTGAGGTGGGTCTGCATCAGGCAGTCGGGGTATTCGCGCCAAAGGGCGCCCAGGGCGGCGAGTTGTTCGGGGGTGGAGGTGGGCGAAAAGCGGGGGGTGATGACGTAGGAGAGGCGGTCGACCCCGTGCCATTTCTCCAAAAGCGCCTTGCTTTCGTCGTAGGCGGATTGGGCGGTGTCCTGCAGACCCTCGGGCGCGTTGCGGTCCATGCAGGTTTTCCCGGCGAAGACGCGCATGCCGCGGGTCTGGGCGGCGGTGAAGATCGCGTCCACGGAGGTGGGGTGGATGGTGGCGTAGCTGCAGACCGTCGTGGTGCCGCGGGCGAGGACGAGGTCGAGGTAGCGGTTGGCGATCTCCCCTGCGTAGGCGGGGTCTGCGAAGCGCATCTCCTCGGGGAAGGTGTAGGTGTTCAGCCAGTCGATCAGCCGCTTGCCCCAGGAGGCGATCATCGCGGTCTGGGGATAATGGACATGGGCGTCGATGAAGCCGGCGGAGATCAGTTTCCGCCCGTGGTCATGCACGCGGGCTTGCGGGTACCGGGCGCGGAGGTCTGACGCATCTCCCACGGCGGTGATCTTGCCGCCTTCGATGGCAACGGCGCCATGGGTCAGGACGCGGGCGGCGTCGATGCCTTCGTGGAACGGATCGCCGGTGAAGCTGAGAACCTGGCCCAGGAGAAGATCGGTCATGTGGCACCTTTCGAACCCGTTCAGGGTAAAGGGTTTCCCGGCAGGGGCAAAGTTT
>JBJTSJ010000192.1:0-7120 GCA_046076605.1 Tabrizicola sp. | reverse complement strand
CCGAGGTCCGCGCGATCTACGAGAAGGCGTGGGGCGTGACGCTGGACCCGGAGCCGGGCCTGCGCATCCCGAACATGCTGGACGCGGCCGTGGAGGGGACGTTCAAGGGGCTGTACTGCCAGGGTGAGGACATCCTGCAGTCGGACCCGGACACGCACCACGTCGCGGCGGGTCTGGCGGTCATGGAATGCGTGATCGTCCACGACCTGTTCCTGAACGAAACCGCGAACTACGCGCATGTGTTCTTCCCGGGGTCTTCGTTCCTGGAGAAGGACGGCACCTTCACCAACGCCGAGCGGCGGATCAACATGGTCCGCAAGGTGATGGCGCCGAAGCAGGGCTATGCCGACTGGGAAGTGACGCAGTTGTTTGCGAAGGCCATGGGGGCGGATTGGGGCTACACCCACCCGTCGCAAATCATGGAAGAGATCGCGATGACGACGCCTTCGTTTGCAGGGGTGTCGTATGAGAAGATCGAGACGATGGGCAGCGTCCAGTGGCCCTGCAACGAGAAGGCGCCCGAAGGGACGCCGCTGATGCATATCGACGGCTTCGTGCGCGGCAAGGGCAAGTTCATCCGTACGGAATATGTGGCGACGGATGAGAAGACCGGGCCGCGCTTCCCGCTCTTGCTGACGACGGGGCGGATTCTGAGCCAGTACAACGTGGGCGCGCAGACGCGGCGGACCGAGAATGTGGTCTGGCATTCCGAGGACGTGCTGGAGATCCACCCGCACGACGCCGAGAACCGGGGTGTGCGCGAGGGCGACTATGTGCGGCTGGCGTCGCGGTCGGGCGAGACGACGCTTAAGGCGACGATCACCGACAAGGTGTCTCCGGGCGTTGTGTACACGACCTTCCACTTCCCCGGGACGCAAGCGAACGTCATCACGACGGACTTCTCGGACTGGGCGACGAACTGCCCGGAGTACAAGGTGACTGCGGTGCAGGTCAGTCCATCGAACGGGCCGTCCGAGTGGCAGAAGGAGTATGAGGCCCAAGCCGCCCAATCGCGCCGGATCCTGGCGGCGGAATGAAGGGCGCTCGGCCAACCCCTCGGCTGGTGTTCGGGTCTTCCGTTTCGGCGGGCGACCGGGTGCTGCCTGAGGAAGTGGCCGTGGCGCTGTCGTTCAACGGGACGACGCAGGCGGTGATGATGGCGACGCCGACGGACCTGGAGGATTTCGCGGTCGGGTTCGCGCTGACCGAGGGGATTGCCCGGCCGGAGGAGATCCTGTCGGTCGAGGTGGTCGAGGTCGCGCGCGGGGTCGACGTGCAGGTCTGGCTGGCTCCGCAGGCCGAGGCGCGGCTGGCGGCGCGGCGGCGGGTGATGGCGGGGCCGGTGGGCTGCGGGCTGTGCGGGATCGACAGCATCGACCAGGCGCTGCGGGAGGTGCCGGTGGTGGGGCCCTCGCGGTTCCGGATGACGCCTTCTCAGGTTCTGGCGGCGGTGGCGGCCCTGCCGGGCGAACAGCGGCTGCATGATGCGACGCGGGCGGTGCATGGGGCGGCGTTCTGGAACGGGCGGGTGATGCTGGCGCGGGAGGATGTCGGGCGACACAACGCGCTGGACAAGCTGGTGGGCGGGATGGTCCGCGAGGACATCCGGCCGGAGGGGGCGGTGGTGCTGACCAGCCGCGTGTCCACGGACATGGTGCAGAAGGTCGCGATGCTGGGGGCGCCGATGGTGATCGCGGTGTCGGCCCCGACGGTGGCGGCGGTGGAATTGGCGGAGGCGTCGGGGGTGACGCTGGTGGCCTTGGCGAAAGGGGACCGGTTCGAGGTCTTCAGCCATACGGACAGGATTTTGACGGAGGTGCCGCATGTCGGTTGAAAAGATCACGCGGATGGCGAACGACATCGCCAAGTTCATGGAGTCGAAGCCGCATGACGAGGGGATGGCGCTGCTGGCCGCCCATATCAACGACTTCTGGGACCCCCGGATGCGGCGGCAGCTGTTCGAGATCCTGGATGCGGGCGGGGTGGGGCTGCGGCCTCTGGTCCGCGATGCGGGGCCTGCGATCCGGCGGCCGGTGGTCGAGGCGGCGTGAGCCTGTCCACGGTGGGCGACGGCTGACCCTTCTTTGAAATCAATCGCTTGGTCGCGGGCACTGAGGAATTATTAACCTTTTGCTCTTGGCTGGCGGCGACTCCCTCACCCTGACCCTCTCCCCCCAGGGGAGAGGGGACGCGGGTTGATGTGGCGGCGCTTCCCTTGCAAGGTCGGTGCGTCTGGAACGGGGGGATTGGCGTGCGGCTGGGGTTCATCGGGACGGGAAACATCACGGCGGCGATGGTCGAGGGGCTGGGCGGCGGGGTGGTCCTGTCGCCGCGCGGGGCTGCGATGGCAGCGGAGCTGGCGGCGCGGTTTCCCGGGGTGACGGTGGCCGAGAGCAACCAGGCGGTCGTCGATCAATGCGACATGGTGGTGCTGGCGATCCGGCCTCAGGTGGCCGAGAAGGTCGTGCGTGCCTTGCGGTTTCGGGCGGGGCAGAAGGTGCTGAGTCTGGTTGCGGCGACGCCAGTGGAGGTGATCCGGGGGTGGATCGGGGTCGATGTGCCGGTGATCCGCGCGATCCCACTGCCCTTCGTGGCGGACCGGCGCTGTGTCACACCGGTCTTTCCGCCTGACCCGGAGGTAGCGGCGCTGTTCGACCGGCTGGGGCAGGCGGTGGAGTGCCAGACGCAATCGGAGTTCGACCTGCTGGCGGTGGGGTCGGCGCTGATGGGGAGTTACTTCGGGCTTCTCGAAGTGGCGCAGGACTGGCTGGTCGAAGGGGGTCTGCCGGAAGGGGCAGCGAAGGATTACATGGCGGGGCTGTTTGCCAATCTGGGCCGGGTGGCGGAGGGGTCGGGGAAGTCGTTCGGGGCGCTGCGCGAGGAGTATTCGACGCGGGGCGGGCTGAATGAGCAGGTGTTCCGGGTGTTCGGCGAGGCAGGCGGGGTTGAGGCGCTGCGGGTGGCGCTGGACCAGGTGCTGGAGCGCGTGCGCGGGTAGTTATCGGCGGCTCCCCGCCCCCGACCTCTCCCCACGGAGGGGGAGGGGAGGCGCCTGGGGCGGCGGCGGTGCTGGACTGGAGGCGGTGGCTTTGGGCGGGGCGGGGAGCCTCCGGCGGGAGTATTTGGGACATGGGCAAATGGCCTGGGTGGGAGGTTGGGCCGGGCCTTAGCGTTTGGGCGCTGAGTGCTCCTTGAGGACGCTGGCGAGGTGCGTGCCGTAGCTGGACTTGCCCAAGACCTGGGCCTGGCGTTCCATTCCGGCGCGGTCGATCCAGCCGAGTTGGAAGGCGATCTCGTCCGGGGAGCCGACCTGCATCCCCTGGCGGTCCTGCAGGGTGCGGACGAAGTTGCCGGCGTCGAGGAGGCTGCCGGGGGTGCCGGTGTCAAGCCAGGCGAAGCCGCGGCCCATGCGTTCGACCTGGAGCGAGCCTTCGGCGCGGTAGTGTTCGAGGACGTCGACGATTTCCAACTCGCCCCGTGGGGAGGGTTTGATCGTCGCGGCGACGTCGGGGGCGCGGCCGTCGAGGAAGTAGAGGCCGGTGATGGCGAAGCTGGAGGGGGGCTCTTTCGGCTTTTCGATGATCTGGGTCACGCGGCCGTCAGCGTCGAAGGCAGCGACGCCGTAGCGTTCGGGGTCGGAGACGTGGTAGCCGAAGACCGTGCCGCCGGTGGGTTGTTGGTCGGCGCGGGCCAGCATTTCCGGCAGGCCGTGGCCGAAGAAGATATTGTCGCCAAGGCACATGGCGGAAGGGGCACCTGCAAGGAAGTCGCGGGTCAGGAGGTAGGCCTGGGCGAGGCCCTCGGGCCGTTCCTGGATGATCCAGGTGAGCGACAGGCCCCATTGGCTGCCGTCGCCGAGGAGGCGCTGGAACTGCGGCTGGTCTTCGGGCGTGGTGATGATCGCGATCTCTCGGATACCGGCCAGCATCAGGACCGAGAGCGGATAGTAGATCATCGGCTTGTCGTAGATCGGCAAAAGCTGTTTCGACACACCAAGCGTGATTGGCCAAAGGCGCGAGCCGGTGCCTCCGGCGAGGAGGATGCCTTTGCGGGTCATTGGGTCAGCTCCTTCACGATGTCGGCGAGGCCGATGCGCCAATTGGGGCGCGAGATGCCGAATGCGGTGGTCAATGCACTGCAATCAAGGCGGGAATTCAGAGGGCGTTTGGCCGGGGTTGGGTATTCGCTGGAGGGGATGTCGCGGATTTGGCAGGAAAGTCCGGCCTCGGTCATGATGGCCCGGGCGAAACCCGCCCAGCTGGTGTCGGGGGCGCCGGAGAAGTGGTGGGTGCCGCCTTGCGCGCCTTCGGTCAGGGCTTTGGCGGCGGTGAGGAGGGCCTGAGCGATGGCGGCGGCGGGGGTGGGGCCGCCGATCTGGTCGGCGACGACGTTTAGGCTTTCGCGTTCGCGGCCAAGGCGAAGCATGGTCTTCACGAAGTTCGCGCCGTGGGCGGAGACGACCCAGGAGGTGCGGAGGATCAGGTGAGGGCCGGTCGCGGCGCGGACGCCTTCTTCGCCCTTCAGCTTGGATCGCCCGTAGGCCCCCAAGGGGCCGGTGGGGTGGTCGGGGGTGAAGGGCTGGTCGCCGGTGCCGTCGAAGACGTAGTCGGTGGAGATATGGAGGAAGGGCACGCCCTTGGTGGCTGCTGCGCGGGCCATGGCGGTCGGGGTGTCGCCATTTACGGTGGTAGCGGCGGCTTCCTCGGTTTCGGCCTTGTCGACGGCGGTCCAGGCGGCGGCGTTGATGATGGCGTCCGCGTCGGTGGCGGCGATGGCTCCGGCGCAGGCGGCGGGGGTGAGGAGGTCGGCGTCCGCGCGGCCAAGATAGGTCGCTTCGGGGGCGAGGCGCTGGAGTTCGCGGGCGACCTGGCCGGTCTTGCCGAAGACGAGGAGTTTCATGCCTTGCCCAAGCGTTCGCCGACGCCCTTTCGGTCAAGGAGGGGACGCCACCAGGCTTCGTTGTCGAGATACCAGCGGACGGTGCGTCTTAGTCCCTCTTCCACGGTGACCGAGGGGCGCCAGCCAAGCTCGTCGCGGATGCGGGAGGGGTCGATGGCGTAGCGGGCGTCGTGGCCGGGGCGGTCGGTGACGAAGGTGATCTGGTCGGCATAGGGGGTGGCCTTGGGGGCCATCTCGTCGAGGAGGGCGCAGATCGTGCGGACGAGGTCGATGTTGCGACGCTCGTTCTCGCCGCCGATGTTGTAGCTGCGGCCGAGTTGGCCCTTCTGGACGACGAGGAGGAGGGCGTCGGCGTGGTCTTCGACGAAAAGCCAGTCGCGGACGTTTTCTCCCTTGCCGTAGACGGGGATGGGCTTGCCGTGCAGGGCGTTGAGGATGACCACCGGGATGAGTTTTTCCGGGAAGTGGTAGGGGCCGTAGTTGTTGGAGCAGTTGGTGAGGACGGTCGGGAGCCCGTAGGTCTCGGCCCAGGCGCGGACCAGATGGTCGGAGGCGGCCTTGGAGGCGGAGTAGGGCGAGCGAGGGTCGTAGGGGGTGTGTTCGGTGAACTGGCCCTCGGCGCCGAGGGAGCCGAAGACTTCGTCGGTGGAGATGTGGTGGAAGCGGAAGCTCTCTGGTTTTCCGACGCGGGTCCAGTGGGCGCGGGCGGCCTCCAGCATGTTGAAGGTGCCTGTAATGTTGGTTTCGATGAAATCCGACGGCCCGTCGATGGAGCGGTCGACATGGCTTTCGGCGGCGAGGTGCATCACCGCGTCGGGGGTGTGTGTCGTGAAGATGCGGTCCAGCGCGGCGCGGTCGCGGATGTCGGCCTGTTCGAAGCTGTAGAGGTTCGATTGAGCGACGGAGGCCACGTTCGCGGCGTTCGCGGCATAGGTCATGGCGTCGAGGTTGACGACTTCATGGCCACGCTGGACGGCAAGGCGGACGACGGCGGAACCGATGAAGCCGCAGCCTCCGGTGACGAGGAGTTTCATTCTGAGGTCCCGTAGCGGAAGGGTTGGCCGACTTCGGAAAGAAGCGGGGCCTTGGCGTCCTTGTCGGAGAGGGTGGGGTTGGTCACGCCCCAGTCGATGCCGATGGTGGGGTCATCCCAGCGGACGGCGCCGTCACTTTCCGGGCTGTAGAGGTCAGAGCATTTGTACTGCACTTCGGTATCGTCGGTCAGGGTGACGAAGCCGTGCAGGAAACCCTTTGGGACGAACAGTTGCCGGCCGTTGTCGGGAGTAAGCTCGACGCCCACCCATTGGCCATAGGTCGGCGAGCCGGTGCGGATATCGACGGCCACATCCAGGATCGCGCCGCGGGAGCAGCGGATGAGCTTGTCCTGCGCGCGGGGGGGCGACTGGAAGTGGAGGCCGCGCAGGGTGCCCTTGGCGGCGGAAAAGGAGTGGTTGTCCTGGACCCAGGGGAGGTCAAGGCCCGCGTCGGCCATGCGCTGGGCGTTCCAGGTTTCCATGATCCAGCCGCGCGCGTCGCCGAAGCGGCGGGGGGTGAGGATCAGGACATCGGCAAGGGCTGTCGGCTCAATCTGCATGGGCAAACTCGTCAGGAACGGCTGGGGCAGACTTGCGACGATCCGGGGCGCAATGCAAGCCGGGAGGACGGGGAAACAGTCTGTTTGCGGGGTTTTGCCGGGTCGCATCCTGGGCTATCACGGGGGCCGACATGTGGAGGGGGACAGGAACATGACCCATCTGTGGGTGCGCGCCGAGCAGCGGCCGAACGAGGAACGCGTCGGGCTGACGCCCGAAGGCGCGGCGGCGCTGGTGAAGGCGGGGATCCGGGTGACGGTGGAGAAGTCCTCGGTCCGGGCGATTCCGCTGGACGGCTACGTGACGGCGGGGTGCGAGATTGCCGAGGAGAACCTTTGGCCCAAGGCCCCCGCGGATGCGATCATCTTCGGGCTGAAGGAATTGCCGGAGGATGGGACGCCGCTGAGCCATCGGCACATCATGTTTGGTCATGCCTACAAGGGGCAACCGGCGGGGCGGGTGCTGTTGCAGAGGTTCAAGGCCGGGGGCGGGACGCTGTATGACCTGGAGTATCTGGTGAATGAGGACGGGCGTCGCGTGGCGGCGTTCGGGTATTGGGCGGGCTATGCGGGCGCGGCGGTTTCGCTGAAATGCTGGGCGGCGCAGCAGCGCGGAGGGATTGTCGGGGC
>JBJTSJ010000191.1:0-5142 GCA_046076605.1 Tabrizicola sp. | reverse complement strand
GAAGATGGGCAAGGGCGGCATGATGAAGAACCTCGTCAAGCAGTTCCTTGGCAAGGGCGGGATGCCCGACCCGTCCAAGATGTCGCCCGACCAACTGGCCGAGATGGCCAAGGGCATGCAGCAAGGCGGCGGCCTTGGCGGCATAGGCGGCGGCCTCCCACCCGGCATGGGCGGGATGCCCCGTGGCATCACCCTGCCTGCGGGCCTCAGTGGGCTTATGAAGAAGAAATGAACCAAGTTTTGGGGCCCGCACTGACCGGACTGCCCGTTCTGGAAACAGAACGGCTGGTCCTGCGCGCGCCGCAAGCCTCCGACTGGCCCGCCTTCCGCGCCTATCGCGCTTCGCCGCGCACGGCCTATACCGGCGGCACGAAGACCGGGCAGGCAGCCGCCGAACACTTTGCAGCTTTCGCCGGTCATTGGATCCTGCGCGGTTTCGGCCGGCTGATCGCCGAGGAACGCCGCACGGGTCAACCGGTGGGTCACTTCGGCCCCATGCAATGGGAAGACGATGACGAGGTCGAGCTGACCTGGTCCCTCTGGTCAGCCGACGCCGAAGGCAAGGGCTTTGCCACCGAAGCCGCCACTGCCCTGCACGCGTGGGTCTTTGGCCCGCTTGGCCTGACCTCCGCCCGGGCCGAGGTTCACCGCGACAACGCCGCCTCCAATGCCATCGCCCGCCGTTTGGGCGGCCGCGTCGATCCGGACCAGAAGCCCCACTGGATGCCCGAGGGCACAGTCTACCGCTTCGAGACGAGGGCCGCATGACCTACCAGCTGGCGCATGATGCAAACGGCGCGCCGGTCCTCGTGACCGAGCGTTTGCGCCTGCGCCTGCCAACCCTTGCCGACATCGGGCCGAGCTATCGCTTCTGGTCCTCCGACCGCTCTCACCTGATGGGCGGACCCTGGTCGATGGAGAAACTCACGGCCGAAACCCAGGGCCTTCTCGACCAGTGGCAAAAGCACGGCTTCAGCCTGTTCACTGTCACCCGGCATGGCTCAGACGACGGGATCGGCGGCATCGGCCCGTTCTTCCCCGACACCCACCCCGAGCCCGAACTTGGGTGGAGCCTCTGGGACGCCGAAAACGAAGGCCAGGGCCTTGCCCATGAGGCCGCCGCCGCCGCCCGCGACTGGTTCTTTGCGACCAGCGGACACAAGACGGCGATCAGCTACACAGACCCTGGCAACCACCGCTCCCATCGCCTTTGCGAGCGCCTCGGCGGCGCGGTCGACCCCACCGCCCCACATCCCTATGGCGACGAACCCACACTGACCTATCGCTACCACGCCGGGGGTGTCGCATGATCGCCCCAACGCTTTACACCGAACGGCTGATCCTGCGCATGCCCCGGTATGAGGATTTTGCGCATCGGCTGGTCTTCTACGCCTCGGACCGTGCGATCTGGGAAGGCGGCCCCTACACGACCCGAGAGGCCTGGCTGATCTTTGCCTCTGATGTCGGGCTGTGGCATCTGGCTGGCTTTGGCCCCTTCTCGATGGACGACCGTGAAACCGGGACCTACTTGGGCGAGGTCGGAATCTACCGACCCGAAGGTTTCCCCGAGCCGGAACTGGGCTGGTTCGTGACCGAGGCTGCCGAAGGCCGCGGCATCGCCGCCGAAGGTGCGCGGGCCGTCATGGCTTGGGCGTACAAAACCTTCGGCTGGGACCACATCGTCAACTACATCGACCCCGGCAACGCCCGCTCCATCGCGCTCGGCCTCCGTCTCGGCGGAGTGATCGTGGACGTGCCTGGCGACGATCCGACCGATGTGGTGATCCGCCACGACCTGCGGAGGACGGCATGACCTACGCCTTCCCGCTGCCCATACCCGTGCTGGAAACCGACCGCCTGATCCTGCGCGAACCGCGTGAGGCCGATTTTGCCGCCATGCTCGCCTTCAACGACAGCCCCCGGGCGCAGTATGTCGGCGGCGGCAAGGAACGGCAGTTGGTCTGGCGCACGCACCTGTCCAACATCGGCCACTGGGCCCTGCGCGGGTACGGGTTCTATTCGGTCGATACCAAAGCGGGTGAGTTCGTCGGTCGCGTCGGCGTCATCTACCACGACGGCTGGGACGAACCCGAACTCGCCTGGCACCTCTACGACGGCTACGAGGGCAAGGGCTACGCCTATGAAGCCGCGCTCGCCGCCCGCGCCGACTATCACGCCCGCATCTCGCCGAAACCGCCGATCAGCTACATCGACGTGACCAACACCCGGTCCGAGGCGCTCGCCATCCGGCTGGGCGCGGTGCTGGAGAAGACGCTGCAGGACGACCAGGGCCACGACCATGTTTACCGCCACCCGGCCCCGGAGGCGCTGACATGACGCGCCCGTGGGAAGCCCCACCCACCGGCGCCGCTGCGGCGCGGGTCGACCGCTTTGCCGCGCTGGTGCCGGTGATTGCAACCGAACGCCTGCGGCTGCGCGCTCCGCGCATCGGGGACTTTCCGATCTACGCCCGGTTCCTGATCGACTCCGACCTCGATGCCGCCCCCGAGACCCAGCGCGAAGAGGCCTGGCTGGACTTCTGCCAGATCATCGCCTCGTGGCCCCTGCGCGGCTTTGGGTCCTGGACGGCCGACAACCGCATTGGGCAGGCCGTTGGCGCTGTGGTGGTGAACCACGAGTTCGGCGACCCGGAGGTCGAACTGGGTTGGACCGTCGCGAAGGATGCCGAAGGTCAGGGCATCGCGACCGAGGCCGCCAGCGCCGCGCGGTCGCATCTGTTCGGCGCGATGGGGTTCGCGTCGCTTGTGTCCTACATCGACCCGGTCAACACCCGCTCGATTACCGTGGCCGAACGGCTTGGCGCGCGCCGTGACCCGCAGGCCGAAGCTGCCTTGAACGACGAAATCCTTGTCTACCGCCACAGCCCGGAGAGCCAGTGATGTCTGACGCCGCAACCCGCGCATCCGAGCTTCTGAAGGACCATCGCGCCTCGATCGACCGGCTCGATGCGATTCTTGTCTACACGCTTGCCGAACGGTTCAAGCACACCCAGGCCGTCGGGCGGCTGAAGGCGGAACACGGCCTTCCCCCGTCCGACCCCGACCGCGAGGCGCGCCAGATGGCACGGCTCCACCAGCTGGCGACCGAGGCCGACCTTGAACCGGAACTCGCCAAGAAATTCCTGACCTTCATCATCTCCGAAGTCATCAGGCACCACGAAACCTTCCAGAAATAACAGGGGCTTGCCCCGTTACCAGCCATCAAAGGAGTAACATCATGGCTATGAAGATCCGTCTAGCGCGCGGTGGTTCCAAGAAGCGCCCGTTCTATTCCATCGTCGCCTCCGACTCGCGCATGCCGCGCGACGGCCGCTTCCTGGAGAAGCTCGGGACCTACAACCCGCTTCTCGCCAAGGACGACGAAAAGCGCGTCGTCATGAACATGGAGCGCGTGCAGCACTGGCTGTCGCAGGGCGCCCAGCCGACTGACCGCATCGCCCGCTTCCTGGAAGCTGCCGGCGCCCGCCCGAAGGCCGCCCGCAACAACCCCAAGGCCGGCACCCCCGGCAAGGCGATGGCCGAACGCGCCGCCAAGAAGGCCGCCCGCGCCGCTGAACCCGCTGCCGAGTAAATGATACCCGGCCTGGGCCTTCTTCGGCGCGGGATCACGCTTCTGCTCTGCGGGGCCGCCTTCTGGGCGGGCCTGCAGCCTGGGCGGGGGCAGCAGGCCGATGCCTGCCGTGATGCCGGAGGGGCCTGGGACCCGCGGGGCTTTTGCGCAGGGACCTTGCCATGACCACTGATCTGATCTGCATCGGTGCCATTGCCGGAGCGTTCGGCGTCTCTGGCGAGGTCCGGCTGAAAAGCTTCTGCTCGGAGCCAACCGACATCGCTGCTTACGGCCCGCTCTCGACCGAGGACGGCAGCCGCACGTTCCACATCACCCTGACGCGGCCCGTGGCCGGTGGCCTTGGCGCGCGAATCAACGGGATCACCACCAAGGAAGAGGCCGATGCCCTGCGCGGTACCAGCCTTTTTGTTCCGCGCGACCGCTTGCCCTCCCTGCCGGATGACGAGTTCTACCACGCCGACCTGATTGGACTTTCCGCCAATGACACCGGGGGCAATCTGATCGGCAAGATCACTGCCGTCTACAACCATGGGGCGGGTGATATTCTCGAAATATCGCCCACTGGTCATAAATCGGCCCTGCTTTTGCCCTTTACACTGACAATCGTGCCCAATGTCGATCTGGCTGCGGGACGCGTTGTTGTCGATCTGCCAGACGAATCCGACTGAACAACTGGCCCGACAGGGTCAGGGTCTGGCTAGAAGGAAAGGGTTGGACATGCTGACACGCATGCGCCTTCTGAAGGGTGCGACTGCACTGCTTTACATTGGGCCGCTGATTGCCGGGCTTTGCGGCTTTGGCTGGACCATGGTCGCCCCCTTTGCAGCGATCTTTGTCGTCTGGCTCATGGTTCTGCGGCCCGAACAATGGCCGGCATCGCCCGAGGAATGGCTGACCGGACAAGCCTGGCTGGCCGCTTTGGCGCAGGTCCTGTCGCAGATCGCGCTGGTCGGCGCGTTGTTCGGCGTCGGACGCGGGCTGGGCGGGCTTGCCGGGATCGGCACGGTGGCCGTCAATCCGATCCTGCCGCTGTCGCTTTCCTTCGTCGCCATTCCGCTGTGCCGCATGCTGTGGGATTCGCACGAAGCGGCCAGCCAGGGATTCTACCTGGATGACGAGGCCGAATCCGCCCATTCCGAAAGCTCTGCCGGCGATGCGGCCCGTGCCATCATTCCGCTGCTGAACCTGCCCGATGCCGCACCTGACGAGCAGGTGGGCAGACTCGTGGCCGAGACCCTGTCCGTCCTCCCCGCAGACCTTCGACTCGACGCACTCAGCGCGGCCCTCTCCAGTCCCGGTCGTAGCCACGCAGCCTTGCGGCGGGCGTTGGTCCTTTGGGCAACTGAACCCGAGATCGTTGCGCCCGGCCTGGTACCCGAAGGCATGGCCAAGGCCTTTTCGATCGCCAATGTGCGTATTTCGCGCGATCGCGGGCGCTTGTTTCACGGCATCGCGGGCAGCCATTTCGCGGTCGCGGGCAGGCTGTTCGACGGCTT
Source organism: Tabrizicola sp. (assembly GCA_046076605.1). Taxonomy (GTDB): domain Bacteria; phylum Pseudomonadota; class Alphaproteobacteria; order Rhodobacterales; family Rhodobacteraceae; genus Tabrizicola. The sequence goes on along the minus strand of JBJTSJ010000191.1, from coordinate 55 downwards.
TATGGAGTCAGGCTTGAGGGCGGAGGTCAAGGGGTTTTGTGGCTTTTCGGCGCAT
>JBJTSJ010000190.1:0-13457 GCA_046076605.1 Tabrizicola sp. | reverse complement strand
TCATCGGGGCCGAGTTTATCGTCCCCGATGAGCCACCCCAAAAAACCCGCGACCCGCCCCTCCGTCACCGCCCCCTCCGTCACCTCCAGCGTCACCGCCTTCAACCGCACCCCCGGCCCGAAACTCGCCGCAAGATCACCCGGATCGACCAGCCTCACACTGGCCGGATCGGAAATGTCCTCAAACGTCACCAGCATCGGATACTGACCCTCCGGCACCGCGATCACCCCCGCCGCCCGGCCCCGCTTGCCCTGCACCTCAGCGAACAGCGCCCCGTCGATCACCCGCCCCTCGCGCCCGGAAATCGAGGCCGCAGCGACCGAGCCCATGTATTCCGTCGTCCCCGCCCCCTTCAGCAGCGCAAACAGATACCGCCCCGGAGTGACCTCAACCACCACCGCCTCGCCGGTCAGGTCCCAGCTCCATCCCATGCCATCCGTCTGAATCCAGTGCTTCCGCCAACTGACCGCACTGACCGAGGACCCCGAGACCTCCCCCGCAGGAGTTTCGACCGTTACGGTCAGCTTCTGATGCCAGCGGTACCGTCCCTGCGAAGAGACCACCCAGGCCAACGCAACCAGCACTGCAGCAACAACCAGAAGCTTTTTCACCTCAAATCACCCAACCTCAACCAAACCCGCCGCCAGACACGGCAAACACCAGGTAAACGCCCACAGCCAAGCCCTTGAAATCCCTCAGGCCCGCATCCCTGTCCACACAGGACAGCCCACGGTCACTCCGCCGCCAGCGCCACGCCGGAAGGCTGCACCAGCTCGGCCACCACGCCCGAGATCAGGTCGCGGAACCCCTCGAACCCCGCCAGCGGCTCCACCCGGACCTCATCCATATACAGCGCCCGGTCGATCTCCACCTGCACCACATGGACCCCCCGCGACGGTCGCCCATAGGCCTGCGCCACATAGGCCCCCGCGAACGGACTGTTCCGCGCGACCCGAAAGCCCGCACCGGCGAAGGCCGCCTCGACCCGGTCCATCACCGCACTGCCCGCCGTCGCCCCATAGCGGTCGCCCAGCACCACCTCGGGCCGCGGATGGCCCGGCCGAGTATGCGCCTCGATCGCCTCATGCGGCATCGAGTGGCAGTCGATCAGAACCGCCTCGCCGAAGGCTGCCAGGGTTTCCTCGACCAGCGCCGCCAGAACCTGATGATAGGGGTGCCAGTACCGCCTGATCCGCCCCTCGGCCTCGGCCAGCGCCAGCTTGCCGCGATAGATCGCCCGCCCCCCCGCCACTACCCGGGGAATCACCCCCAACCCCGAGGAGATGCGCGGATTGTGCGGTGCCCGAGCGATTCCCTCGATCACGCCAGGGTCCAGCTCGTCAGCCGACCGGTTCAGGTCGATATAGGCCCTGGGCGCCCGCGCCGACAGAAGCGGCGCCCCCAGGCCCGGCGCGCTGTCGAACAGCCGGTCGACGAAGGCATCCTCGGATGACCGCACCATCCGGGGGTCCAGCACCACCTGGCCCAGGAATTCCGGGCTATATTCCCTTCCCGAATGCGGCGAGGCAAAGACCAAGGAGGACGTCCGGCGCTCCGGGCGGGTCAGGACATAGGCCTCGGTCTCGGTCCGGGACATGGACGCTCTCTGCTGACTGCGGGGTCTTCCCCCTTCGATATAGCCGGAGTTTTCCGAAAGCCAAAACCCCTTGCAGCCCCCGACGCTTGTCAGTATAGACTGCCCGACCGACGCGGTTTGCCCCGCGTCCTTTTCGTTTCACCGGAAGGGGCAGGGCAGGCGGCAAGGCTCAAGTGGGCGGTTAGCTCAGCGGTAGAGCACTACGTTGACATCGTAGTGGCAACTGGTTCGATCCCAGTACCGCCCACCATTCGCCGCCTCCGAAAGGGGGCACAGGTTTCACTCTGGCGCATCTCGCGCCGCGAAGAAGGAGGTCGACGATGAAAGTCGCCAACTCGCTCCGCTCGCTGAAGACGCGTCACCGCGATTGCCAGGTCGTGCGCCGCAAAGGCCGCGTCTATGTGATCAACAAGACGCAGAAGCGCTACAAGGCCCGCCAGGGCTGAGCCGCTTCGGGCTGAACGGAATCAGGGCCGTCCGGGGAAACCCAGGCGGCCTTTTCCATTCCAGAATTGTGCCAACAGCGATTCTGTCGTTTGATGGGGCCACCCAATACGGCGATGGTCCATGTTCGGAAAACTATTCCGCAAAAAACCTTTGGCATCTACCGTTCCGCCGCCTGCGGCACCCGCGCCTGAGACCTTCACCTTGCCGGAAGGCCAGGTTTTCTGGGAAATCCGGCCGAACCCGGCATTTGGCGGCAAGTCCAAGGGCTTTGGCGAACTCGTCACGCTTGGACCAGACTGGAACGCCTTTGCCTAAACCCGCCTCGCCTCCGCAGCCGAGGCCGCCCCCAAGCTGGCACATCTGCACAAGGCCTGGGGGATCCCTGCCTATGACTGCCGCTTTCGCACCGACCAATATCCTCGACACCTGGCCCTGAAGGGCAAGACGGCCAAGGGCTTGCCCGAATATGGCGTCATCGGGTCGGTTCCCCCCGCCTGGGTCGCCTCGGCGCGGGTCGCAGCGATCATCGAGCAGTTCGAGCCCGGGCGTTTCAATTTCCTGCCCTTCACGGTGGCACCCGAGTCGGGATCGCCGCAGCTTGACTACTGCTTCTGGCAGCCTGAAGAGTTCATCCACATCGCTACGGTGCTTTATGACCGGTCCGGCTATCGTCAGGCCACGGCTCCAAACGGCAACCCCTACTGGGAGCAGCCATTCCGCCCAGTCCAGCCTCCGGTGATCCTTGATGCGGGCAAACTGCAAGGGCGGCACTGGATCACGACCGGAACCTTGGGAATGCCAAGCCACCGCCTGCTTTCGGATGCTTTGAAACAGGCGCTTGGGGATTTCTTGCCCGCCCATCTGACTCTGGTCGAGGCCCGCGCCGTCCGGACCTGACCAAAGGGCGCGAACAAATCTTCTCGAAAAGATTTGCAAAACCCTTCGAACGGTCTTGTCCTGCCCTTCCCGCGCCAAAAAAGAGAATCGCCCATGCACCCGAACCCCGCGTTCCGCCAGGAACCCCGTGACCGGAACCTCGCATTCGTCCGCGCCCGGGGCTTCGGCTTCCTGTCGGTCAACGGCCCGGAAGGCCCGCTGGCGGCCCATGTCCCCTTCCTCCTGAACATTGACGCAAGCTTTGCCGAACTGCACCTCGCGCGCTCGAACCCCATCGCCCGTGCGGGCCTTCCCCTGCCCGCGCTCCTCGCCGTGGCGGGGCCGGACGCCTATATCTCGCCCGACTGGTACGGCCCGCATGAGCAGGTCCCCGACCAGGTCCCGACCTGGAACTATGTCGCCGTCCATCTGCGCGGGACGCTGGAAGCCTTGCCTGAAGACGCGCTCCGCCCGCATGTCGACGCCCTGTCAGCCGAGCATGAGAGCCGAATCACGGACAAGCGCCCCTGGACCAGCGCCAAGATGACCGAGGGCGCGATGCCCCGGATGATGCGGATGATCCTGCCGTTCCGTTTTGTCGTCACCTCGGTCGAGGGCACCTGGAAGCTGAACCAGAACAAGACGCCAGAGGTCCGTGCCCGGGCGGCGGCGGCGCTGGCCCAGGGCAGCGCCTCGGCGCAGGAAATCGCCGCCTTGCTCCGCCGCGACCTGGACTAGGGCGTCCGCATTGTCGGCGACATGGGCTTGTGTCAACTTGCCCGCAGTTGCGGCGCAAGGTTCGCCATGAAGGTCATCCACAGGTCCGACACGCTTCTTGTCCTTGAAGACCGCCCCTGGTTCCTTGGGATCTTCATGATCGCCATGTCCCTCTGCTTTGTCGCGGGCGGGCTGGCGATGACGGGCGAAGGCATGCTGCTTGGCGGGGCGTTCTTCGCGATGTTCGGCGGCGGCATCCCGCTTCTGATCGCGGCGCTGATGGTGCGGCGGGTGCGCGTCAGTCTTGACCGCAGCTCCGGTCAGATCACCCGGATCGAACGGTCCGTCCGCGGTCTGAAAAGGACGACCTATCCGTTGGACCGTCTGCAAGAGGCAAAGGTCGGCGTCAGTTATGACAGCGATGGCAACACCTATCGCACGGAATTGCGCCTGACGGGCCCGGAGGAGACCGTGCCTTTCACCAGCTACTACACCAGCGGCAGGAAGCCCGAGGTGATGGCCGAGGCGGTGAACGACTGGCTGACTGTACCGCGATAAGCCGCTCGTCGATTGCCTTCGGCACTCCTCGCTTGACCACCCGCGACGAGAAGCCGAAGGCGAACGAGGAGCCGCTGCTGAGCAAAACCCTGCGAAATCTGCGCGTTAGTTTTCCGTTACCGTCCGCGGCCAAGTCATTGGAATTGTTGACCCTATCGCGTTTGTCCACCGTGGACACTTTTCGCGCCTGTTTACACCCCGCCCCCTCCGCCCCTACAGTCCTCCCGTAACCCGGAGGTCCCCATGCCCCTGCCCCTCGCGCCCCTGATCCCGCTCGCGATCCGCCTCGGCCTCGTCGCGACGACGACCCTTGCCGTCACCCGCTGGGTCCGGTCCTCCACCCATCCCGGCCGGACCGACCAGCGGGCCGAGGATGCCCTGGACGAGCTTGGGGAAGGCCTCTCCGTCCACCGCCCCGCCGACCGCTCCGAACAGACGAACGCAACCGCCCGGGTCCGCCGGGTGGTCCGCTTTCGTGGCCGCTCCTACGAGGTCGACGCCGGCCTGATGGCCCGCTTCCGCCTGCGGGCGACCGGCGAATGAAGCTGTATCACGCCCCCGCCTCGCCCTTCGTCCGCAAGGTGATGGTCCTGCTCCACGAAGCCAAGGCCACCGACCGCGTGACCTTGGTCCCGGTCTCGGGCAACCCGCTCGCGCCCGGCACGATGCCGGTGGACCGCAACCCCTTGGGCAAGATCCCCGCGCTGGAACGGCCCGACGGCCCCACCCTCTACGACAGCCGGGTCATCACCCGCTATCTTGACGATCTCCTGCAGGCCCGCCTCTACCCCGCCGCGCCCCGGTTGTGGGATACGCTGGTGATCGAGGCCACCGCCGACGGCATCGCCGAAGCCGCGGTCCTGATGCGGTACGAGATGCAGGTCCGCCCCGAGGACACACGTTCGCCCGCCTGGGCCGAGGCACAGTGGCAGAAGGTCGCCCGCGCCCTCGACGCGCTGGAGGAGCGTTGGATGAGCCATCTTTCCGGTCCGATCGACATGGGCCAGATCGCTGTCGGCTGCGCCCTGGGCTACCTTGACCTCCGGCATGCCGAGCGCGACTGGCGCGGGATGCACCCGGTTCTGGCGGCCTGGTTCGGAAGTTTTGGTGCGCGCCCCTCGATGCAGGCGACCCTGCCCGCCGCCTGAACCAGAGACCCTTGCGACACACCGGACAGTCTGCCGCATATAAATGCTGCCCTGCGCGGCTTTGTCCGCTGGACGAGGCGTGTCGCCTTGGCTAAACACGCGCCCGACGGGGCATGGGTATCCATCGCCTCTCAAGTCATATGGGCCGGCGCCCCCGGCCCGAAAGGGGAGAAGATCTCGTGTCCCACGCAGACGATCACGCAGGCACCGGCGAAGGCACTCGGCGGGATTTCCTGTACTACGCCACGGCGGGTGCCGGGGCGGTCGCGACCGGCGCCGCCGTATGGCCGCTGGTCAACCAGATGAACCCTTCGGCGGACACCCGCGCCCTGGCGTCGATCCTGGTCGACATCTCGGCTGTCGAGGTCGGCACCCAGCTGACGGTGAAATGGCGCGGCAAGCCGGTCTTCATCCGCCGCCGCAGCCCCGAGGAAATCGAGGCCGCCCGCGGCACCGCGCTGACCGACCTGGTCGACGCGAACTCGGAAAACGCGAACAAGCCCGATACCGACGCGTCTGACGCGAACCGCACCCTGGACGAAGCCGGTGAGTGGCTGGTGATGATGGGCGTCTGCACCCACCTTGGCTGTGTGCCGCTGGGCGACGGCGCTGGTGAGTTCGGCGGCTGGTTCTGCCCCTGCCACGGCTCGCACTACGACACGGCGGGCCGCATCCGCAAAGGACCTGCGCCGCGCAACCTTCCGGTGCCGGTTGCCGCGTTCTTCGACGAAACCACCATCAAGCTTGGGTAAGGATCAGACACATGGCCGGAATTCCGCACGACCATTACGAGCCCAAGACCTCTGGTGAGCGCTGGCTGCACAAGCGGCTGCCTATCGTCGGGCTTCTCTACGACACCATCATGATCCCCACGCCCAAGAACCTGAACTGGATGTGGATCTGGGGCATCGTCCTGACCTTCTGCCTTGCGCTGCAGATCGTCACCGGGATCATCCTGGCGATGCATTACACCCCGCATGTCGACAAGGCCTTCGCCTCGATCGAGCATATCATGCGCGACGTGAACGGCGGCTACTTCATCCGTTATCTGCACATGAACGGCGCCTCGCTGTTCTTCTTCGCCGTCTATCTGCACATCTTCCGCGGCCTCTACTACGGCAGCTACAAGGCCCCGCGCGAGATCACCTGGATCGTCGGCATGATCATCTACCTTCTGATGATGGGCACCGCCTTCATGGGCTATGTCCTTCCCTGGGGTCAGATGTCCTTCTGGGGCGCCACGGTCATCACCGGTCTTTTCGGCGCGATCCCGGGCGTCGGCGAGCATATCCAGACCTGGCTGCTGGGCGGCCCGGCCGTCGACAACGCGACGCTGAACCGCTTCTTCTCGCTGCACTACCTGCTGCCGTTCGTGATCGCGGCGCTGGTCGCCGTGCACATCTGGGCCTTCCACACCACTGGCAACAACAACCCGACGGGTGTTGAGGTTCGCCGTGGGTCGAAGGAAGAAGCCGCGCGCGATACCGTTCCCTTCTGGCCTTACTACGTCATCAAGGACCTGTTTGCGCTGGCGGTGATCCTGGCGGTGTTCTTCGCCGTGGTCGGCTTCATGCCGAACTACCTGGGCCACCCCGACAACTACATCGAGGCGAACCCGCTGGCGACGCCCGCGCATATCGTGCCGGAATGGTACTTCCTGCCGTTCTACGCGATCCTGCGCGCCTTCACTGCCGACGTCTGGGTCGTGATCGCGGCCAACTGGCTGTCGTTCGGCATCATCGACGCCAAGTTCTTCGGCGTGCTGGCGATGTTCGGCGCGATTGCCGTAATGGCTCTGGCGCCTTGGCTCGACACCTCCTCGGTGCGGTCGGGCCGCTATCGCCCGATGTTCAAGTGGTGGTTTGCGCTCCTCGTCATCGACTTCATCGTCCTGATGTGGTGCGGCGCGATGCCCGCCGAGGAGCCCTATGCCACGATCTCGTTGATCGCCTCGGCCTACTGGTTCGCCTACTTCCTGGTGATCCTGCCGCTTCTGGGCGTGATCGAGAAGCCGCTGGCCCAGCCCGCGACCGTCGAGGAAGACTTCAATGCCCACTACGGCTCCAAAGCCCATCCGGCCGAGTGAGAGGAAACTACACATGTTCCGCAACATCGCACTCATCGCCGCATCGGCCCTGACCCTGACTGCTGGTGGCGTTTTCGCCGCTGGCGAAGGCGGGCACGTCGAAGACGCGGCCTTCGCCCATGAAGGCCCGTTCGGCAAGTTCGACCAGTTCCAGCTGCAGCGCGGTCTTCAGGTCTATACGGAGGTCTGCTCGGGCTGCCACGGGCTGAAGTACGTTCCAATCCGCACGCTGTCTGACGAGGGCGGCCCCGGTCTTCCCGAGGATCAGGTCCGCGCCTATGCCAAACAGTTCACCGTGACCGACAAGGACACCGGCGAGGACCGTGAGGGCCTGCCGACCGACAACTTCCCAGCCGTGGTCGGCACCGGCGCGCCCGACCTGTCGCTGATGGCCAAGGCCCGTGCGGGCTTCCACGGTCCGTACGGCACCGGGATCAATCAGCTGGTCCGCGGCATGGGTGGTCCGGAATACATCCACGCCATCCTGGTCGGCTACACCGGCGAGGAAAAGGAAGAGTTCGGCACCGTGTTCTACGAGAACCACGCCTTCTCGACCGGCTGGATCGCAATGCCGCCTCCGCTGTCGGACGACGTGGTGACCTATGCCGATGGTACTGCAGCTACCGTCGACCAGATGTCCATGGACGTGGCCTCGTTTCTGTACTGGGCGGCCGAGCCGAAGCTGATGGACCGCAAGCACGCGGGCTTTGTCAGCGTGCTGTTCCTGGCGCTCCTGTCCACGCTTCTGTACCTGACCAACAAGCGCCTTTGGGCTGGCATCAAGGGCAAGAAGCACGCCTGATCTGTCGGCGAAACCAATCGGAAAACCCCGCCCCCGTGGCGGGGTTTTTCATTTCCGGCCCAGGTAATCCTGCACATCCGGCGGTGGATCGGCCAGCATCGACCGGGTGTCGACCGGCGCACGCGCGAGGCCGTTCGAAACGAAGGCGGTCTTTCCCCCCAACGCCAGCGCGTCCTGCGGGTCATGCGTGACCATCAGGACCAGGGCGCCTGCCTCGTCCGCCACCTCGCGCACCAGGGCGAGCATCTCGGCTCGCAAGGCCGGGCCCAGGGCCGCGAAGGGTTCATCCAGCAGAAGGACCGGCCGTGCCCGCAGCAGCGCCCGGGCAAGGGCCGCCCGGCTGGCCTGCCCACCTGACAGTTGCGCCGGCTTCCGCTCGCCGAGACCCTGCAGGCCGACCTGGCCCAGCGCCTGATCAATGCGCGCCCGGTCACCGTCGGAAAGCCGCAGGTCGGGGCGGATCCCGAGGCCAAGGTTGCGGGCAATCGTCAGGTGCGGAAACAGGTTCTGGTCCTGGAACAGGATCGTCATCGGCCGCTCGCCGGGCGGAACAGTCGACAGGTCCTGACCCTTCCACCGGACAGCCCCGCTGCTGGCTGGAAAGAACCCCGCGATGGCGGACAGGAGCGTGGATTTGCCCGCGCCCGACGGCCCCATGATTGCGACCCTGGTGCCGGGTTCGACGGACCAGTCGGCGGTCAGGCGGAAGTCGCGCTGCGACAGGACAAGACGGTCAAGCTGCAGCACGGCGGCCTCCGGCGTCAAAGGCCCAGAAGAGGGCGAAGGACAGGGTGACAAGGATCAGCGCGGCGGCGGCGGCGGCCTCCATCCGATAGGCGCCGGTCAGCTGGCTGACGACCAGGGGCAGGGTGGCCTGGCGCTCTCCGGCAAACAGCGCGATGACGCCCAGGTCGCCCATCGACAGCGCAGCGGCGATCCCGGCGGCAAAGCCCAGCGGGCGGGCAAGGCGCGGCAGCACCAGCCAGCGCAGGCGGGACCAGCCCTGCAGCGCCAGGCTGTCAGCCAGGCGGCCATAGTCGCTGTGCAGGGCGCGGGCCTCGGGCAAAAGGATGCGGTAAAGGTAGGGCAGGGACAGCGCGACGTTGACCAGCACGGTGACCGGCAGGGCCAGGGTCAACGGCGGGGCGAAGGGCTGGATCAACAGGAACAGCCCGGTCCCCAGGACCAGGCCCGAAGTCGCTAGCGGCAGAATCGCCGCCGCTTCGACCAGCGGACGCGTCCGGCGCGCGGCGGAAAGCGCCATGGTCAAGGCGGCAGCCGTTGCGATCAAGGTCGAGGCCAGAGCCACCAGCACGGACCGTCCAGCCGCTGGCAGGACCGAGGCGGGAAGGTCGACCAGCCCCGGTACTCCGCGCAGAATGACCGCCAGCAGGGGCAAGGTCAGGAACAGCGTCGCTGCGACCAAGGCTGCAATGTCCCCCAAACGGTGCCAGCCTTTCGGCGCCGCGAGGCCAAGATCACGTCCAAGCCCCGCGCCAAAACCTGCCGGTTTCGTCAGGCTCCAGGCTGCAAGCGCGGCAATGGCTCCGACAACCAACTGCACACCGGCCAGCCCGGCAGCGCGGCCAAGGTCGAATTCGAACCGCACCGCCTGGTAGATCGCCAGCTCGATGGTGGTGGCCGAAGGCCCGCCGCCGAGTGTTAGGACCACGGCAAAGCTGGTCAGGCAGATCACCAGGATCAACAAAGCAGCCCCCGGCAGCACTTCGCGCAGCATGGGCCATTCGAGATGCCGAAAGGTTTCGCGCGGGCCGAAGCCCAGGGACTGCGCCAGGCGGATGCGCTCGGCGGGGATCGCAAGCCAGCCCTGCAGGATCATCCGGGTGGCGAGGGGCAGGTTCAGGAAGACATGCGCGAGGACGACACCGTGTAGGCCGTAGATCGACAGGGGCGGCAGGCCGAAAAGCTCCAGTGCCCGGTTGAATAGCCCCGACCGGCCGAAGATGGCGACGAGGCCAAGGACGGCGACCACGGCGGGCAACAGGAACGGCGCGCCCATCAGGGTGATGAGGGCCGTTCGTCCCGGGAAGCGGCGACGCGCCAGGGCGCGGGCGACGGGGATGGCGAGGAGGGTGGAAAAGCAAGCCGACAGAAGGGCCTGCGTCACCGAGAACCGCACGGCTGCCCAGTCTGCCGGGCCAAAGGACACCCCCGCCCCCCGCCAGCCCACGGCCAGCAAGGGAGCGAGCACCAGCGCCAGCAGCAAAACCGCCAGCACCGGTGCAGCAAGACTTAACGGGCGAGCGCCGCTTGCCATTCGGCCAGCGCCGGATCACGGGCGGCTTGTGCTTTTTCGGGCGACAAAAGCAGCGACTTGGCCGGGCGGAAGGTGTCGAAACCCTCTGGCAGGCCCGCCGCCGGGGTTACCGCCGGATACATCCAGTTCGTCTGCGGTATCACCGACTGGAAGGCGTCCGAGAGCATGAAGTCGAGGAACTGGTCCGCCAGTTCGGGCTGGTCGGTCGCGGCCAGCTTCCCGGCGACCTCGATCTGCATGTAATGCCCTTCGTCGAAGAGGGCCGCCGCCTTGGAGTCATCGCTTTCCACCAGCAGGTGGTAGGCCGGGCTGGTGGTGTAGGACAGGACCATGTCGGCCTCGCCTTCCAGGAACAGGCCATAGGCTTCCGACCAGCCGGGAGTGACGGTGACGATGTTGCCGGCCAGCCCTTGCCAGATTTCCGGTGCACGGTCGCCGTAGGCCGCCTTGACCCACATCAGCAGGCCCAGCCCGGGGGTGGAAGAGCGGGGGTCCTGGATGACGACCTTCAGGTCTGACGCAGCCAGCGCCTCGAAGCTCTTCGGGGGCTCGGCGACCTTGGTCTTGTCATAGACAAAGGCGAACCAGCCCCAGTCAAAGGGCAGGAAACTGGGGTCGGCGAAATCGACTGGCAGGTTCAGCGCGGGCGTCTTGCCATGCGGCGCGAACAGCCCCGTGGCGCTGGCTGCTGCAGTCAGGCTGGTGTCGAGGCCGAGGACCACGTCCGCCTCTGACGCCGCGCCTTCCAGCTGAATTCGGGCGAGGAGAGCCGCCCCATCGCCCGCCGGGACAAACTGCAGGTCGCAGGCGCAGGTCGCCTCGAACGCCTTTTCCACCGCCGGGCCGGGGCCCCATTCCGAGGTGAAGCTGTCGTAGGTCAGGACTTGCAGGACAGGGGTGTCGGCCAGCGCCGGGGTGGCGATGGTCAGAAGGCCCGCAGCAAGGAGTTGTTTTTGCATGTCTTTCTCCATGTTGCGACGGAATGGTCGGGGATGGAGAACCCATGCACCTTCCCTCCGCCGGTATGATCCGGTTCAGGTTCGACGGGTTCGCTTTCGCATCTCAGCCTGTTTCCAGGCACCCCGAGGTAGGGTCGAACATAGGCGAATGATCCCGGGGTGCAAGTGGCCATCTGCACCCCGGGCGGACGGATCAGGGCGCGCGAAGCTCTTGATACTCGCCACCGGTGCGCAGGGTGACGGTGACCGGGGCCTCGGTCCGGTTGCGCCAGAACCAGCCATGGTTGCCGGTGAAGGCAGCGGTCAGCTCTCCGCTCATCTCAGGGACGGCGCGGCCCTGTTCGTAGCTGACCTTCTGCCCTGACCCGTCGCCGTGCTGGTCAAAGTTCACCACCCCGCCATTCGCTGTCCAGGCAAAGCGGGCGGTCTGGCCTTCCTGCATCGCCAGCTTCACCTCGATCCCCTCGCCCGGGGCCAGGGTATAGCTCACCTCATCGCGCCACTCTGCCGGAGCGGCTTCGGGGGCGGCGGCTGGGGCTTCGGTTGTTGGCACCGGGGCGGTCGCAGGGGTCTGCACCGCCGAGGTCAGAAGGGCAAGCTGGGCCTCGATCCGGTCCAGCCGGGCAATCAGCTCTGGCGCGACCAGCGCGGGAACGGCGGCGGCCGCTTGTGCATCCGCCTCGGCCTCGGCGGCGAGTTGCTGCTTGATCTCGCCCATCTCGGTAAGACCGGTGAGGCGTCCCACGCCGGTCGGGTCGATCCCGTATTCCGCGGGCAGCCAGAAGAGGACAAGGATCGTCACCGCCGCGCCAGCCGCAAGAAGCGTCGACCGGATCAGCCCACCGGGTGTGGCCGGGACGGGCAGGGGTGCGCCAGCCGCGGGGCGCAGGGGTTGGAACTGGTTGGTCATCGGTCAGCCCTCCTTTCAGGCGACGAAATAGCCGGTGATCTGCAGGCCCATCAGGGCAAAGCCAGCCATCATCATCAGGACATTCGCGGCATAGGCCTGCCGCGCGAAGGCCGGGCGCGCGCGCCACTGGCGCATCGCCAGAAGGATCAGCGCCAATGCCATCAGTTGCCCGATCTCGACGCCAAGGTTGAAGGCGATCAGGTTGCCCAAGAGGCCGTCCGGGGAGATTTCATAGTCCTGGATCTTCGTGGCGAGGCCAAAACCGTGGAGGAGGCCGAAGATCAGCGTGGCGTCCTTGGTATCCGGCTGGACGCCGAACCAGAGGCGGAAAGCGCCGAGGTTGTCGAGCGCCTTGTAGACCACGGAAAACGCGATGATCGCATCGATGAGGTAGGCGTTGATCGAAACGGACCACCAGACGCCCGCGATCATCGTCACCGAATGGCCGACGGCAAAGAGGCTGACATAGCTGGCGATGTCGCGCCCCCGATACAGAAAGAAGATCACTCCGGCGAGGAAGAGAAGGTGGTCATACCCTGTCACCATGTGCTTGGCACCGAGGTAGAGGAAGGCGAAGGGGCGGAAGCCCGTCACCTCTTGCACATAGCCCGCGTCGCCCTCGGTGACGTTGTGGGCCAGCGCCGACCCGGCAAGAAGCAGGCTGGCAAGCACGGCAAGCGCGGCCTGCCAGGGCAAGGGTGGGCACAGGCGCGCCCAATGTGTTGGTGTCATTCTGGATGTCCCGATTGATGGTCTGTGGACCGCCCTTTGGGGCGGCGGCTCAGATCATCGTCGGGCGGGGGGGACGCTTCGGGCTGTCGGGGGGTGTGCCGTTCCGCAAACCTGGTCCGGCCTGGACCTGACGGCCCGGTCCAGGAGTGGACGCGGCCCCCTCTGCGATCAGCAGGGCGACGCTGACATGGTCATGGTCGCCCGAGTCATGCGGTTTTCCGCCGTGGTCGTGGTCATGGTCATGTCCCGGCCCGTGGTCGTGGTGGTCCGCTTCGACGGCCAGTGCGCCCGGTCCGTGATGAGCGGCCTCGTATGCCGGGGCGGCTGCAAGGGCAAGGATCAAGGCC
>JBJTSJ010000189.1:0-4108 GCA_046076605.1 Tabrizicola sp. | reverse complement strand
TGGATGCGCTGCGTCTCGTGCAGACAGGCAATCGCCGCCGCCGCCCCCACCGGATGGCCGGAATAGGTGTACCCCGATCCGATGGCCGCCTTGCCGCTCGTATCCTTCTCGAACACCTCGGCCACGGCCTCCGACACCATCACCGCGCCAAACGGGAAATACCCGTTGGTGATCGCCTTGGCCGAGACCAGCAGGTCCGGCTGCACCCCCCAGTGGCGCGAGCCCGACCAGCTGCCGGTCCGCCCGAAGGCGGTGATGACCTCATCCGCGACCAGCAGGATACCGTACTTGGAACACAGCGCCCGCACCCCCGGCATGAAGCTTGCATGCGGCGGGATCACCCCACCCGCGCCCAGCACCGGCTCCATGATGAAGGCGGCGATGGTGGACGCATCCTGAAACTTGATCTCGTCCTCGATCGCCGCCAGGCACAGCTGGGCCAGCCGGGCCGGGTCGGTCTCGTTGAACGGGTTGCGGTAGGTGTAGGGGGACGGCGTGTGGAAGCACCCCGGCATCAGCGGCTCATACTGCGTGCGGAAATTTGCGTTGCCGTTGACCGAAGCGCCCAGCGTATGTGTCCCGTGATAGCCCTTCTTCAGGCTCAGGAACTTCACCCGGCCCGCGTCCCCCCGGATCTTGTGATACTGCCGCGCCAGCCGCAGCGCGACCTCCACTCCGTCCGACCCGCCCGAGGTGTAGAAGGCACGCGTCAGTCCATCGGGGGCGAAGAAGTCGGCCAGCATCTCGGCCAGTTCGATGACGTTGTCGTTCGTCGTGCCCCTGAAGATCGAATAATACGGCAGCCGGTTCAGCTGCGCCGTGATTGCGTCCTTCACCGGCTGGCAGGAATAACCCAGGTTGACGTTCCACAGCCCCCCCACCGCGTCCACGGTGCGGTGACCGTCGACATCGATGATCTCCACCCCTTCCGCTTCGACGATGATGTCCGGCGGGTTCGCCAGGCTGTCCGCCGGATGTGCCATCGGATGCCACAGGTGCCGCGCGTTGTTTTCCTTGAGGAAATTCGAATCCTTCATCGTCAGGCTCCTTGGATCTGGGTCACAGCTTCACCCAGGCGGTTTTCAGGTCGAGGTACTTGTCGAACGCATGCAGCGACTTGTCGTGCCCGTTGCCGGACTGCTTGACCCCGCCCAGCGGCACCGTCAGGTCCGACCCGCCATAGGTGTTCACATGCACCAGCCCCGCGCGGATCTTCCGCACCATGCGATGCGCCCGCGACAGGTTCGCCGTCCAGACCGCCGCCGCAAGGCCGTAGGAGGTGCCATTGGCCAACGCCACCGCCTCCGCCTCGGTGTCAAAGGGCGTCACCGTGACCACGGGCCCGAACACTTCCTCCCGGAACACCCGATCCTCGGGGCGGGCATCCGCCACGATGGCCGGGGACATGTAGAACCCGCCCGTCTCTTCCAGGATACGCTCCCCGCCGATCACCTGCCGCCCGGCCTCCCGCGCCTCGGCAACGAAAGCCAGGTTCTGCCGCAACTGCCGGTCCGAGTTCACCGCCCCCGCCTGCGTCGCGCTGTCCAGCGGATCGCCCACCTTGATCTTCGCCGCCTGCGCCGCAAGCTTCTCGACAAAGGCCGCATGCACGCTGCGTTCCACCAGAATCCGCGACCCGGCAATGCAGACTTGACCGGAGTTGCGGAAGATCCCCATCGCCGAAACCTTCGCTGCCTCGTCCAGGTCCGGCGCGTCGGCGAAGACGATGTTCGGCGACTTGCCCCCAAGCTCCAGATAGACCCGCTTCAGGTTCGACCGCGCCGCCGCCTCCATCAGCCGCCGCCCGGTCGCGCCGGACCCGGTGAAGACCAGCACATCGACGTCCATCGAAGCAGCAATCGCAGCGCCCACCACCGCGCCCTCGCCGGTGACGACGTTGAACACGCCCGGCGGCAACCCGGCCTGCAACCCCAGCTGCGCCACCCGGACCAGGGTCAAGGATGCCGTCTCGGCCGGTTTCAGCACCACGGTGCAGCCAGCCGCCAGGGCCGGGCCGAACTTCCACGCGCCGATCATCAGCGGGAAGTTCCACGGCACGATGGCCCCCACCACCCCCGCGGGTTCGCGGTGCACCAGCCCCAGAAAGGCCGGATCGGTCGGGGCGATCTCACCATGCAGCTTGTCGATCGCCTCGGCATAATACCGCACCGTCGCAGCGGCCGAGCCCGGTTCCGCCTTCAGCGCCATGCCGATCTCTGTGCCGTTTTCGCGCACGCCCAGCACGGCCAATTCCACCGAATGGGCATCGATCAGGTCGGCCCATTTCAACAGGATCTTCTTCCGCGCGGCAGGTGGCAGGTCCGACCAGCGGCCTTCGTCAAACGCGCGGCGGGCGGCGGCGATTGCGGCCTCGGTGTCGGCCTTCGTGCCCCGGGCATAGGTCGTCAGGGTCTGGCCATCGATGGGCGAGACCACCGTCATCGTCCCCCCGTCCGACGCCGAGACCGACTGCCCGTCGATCAGGTGCAGGAACGGCTCAACAGGGGCCTTGCGCAAGGAATCGATCTGGTTCTGGTTCATCTCGGTTCATTATTGCCACCACTGGTAGCTATTATGCACCGCACCGCGCCATGGGTCAATCCGAGTCAGGCCGTCACGAACCGCGCCGCCACGTTGCGGAAGGCGGCGGGCACGCGGCCGCCGGAATTGACCGTCAGCTTCTCCGCCTCTGCAAACAGCGCCCCGATGATCTGCTGGCGCAGGTCATTCGTCATCCGGTGCGCCGGGGTGGCCATGGCAATCGCCCCCGTCGCCTCGCCATCGCTGTCGAACACTGGCACCGCGATGCCGTAGACATCATCCTCCGCCGTCTGGTCGGCCTCGGCAAAGCCGGTCAGCCTGATCTCCTCCAGCCGGGCCCTTATGACACCGGGGTTGGTGATGGTGCGAGAAGTTCGGGCCACCAGCGGCTCGGCCAGCACCCGGTCAACGAGTTCGGGCCGGGAATAGGCCAGAACCGCCAGGCCCGAGGCCGTGCAGTGCAGCAACAACAGTTCTCCCGCCACCAGCGACACCCGGCTGCCGCGGTTGCTTTCGCTGATCCCGATGGTCGCCAAGGCCCGCCCCGACAGCAGAGAGGCATGCGCCGTCTCGCCAAGCCGGGTCGACAGGGCCTCCAGCGACTGCTGGAACAGCGCCGACACCGGAAACGCCGTCTCACGCACCCGCGCCAGCCGCAGCACCCCCGCCCCCAGCCGGTACAACCGCGCATCGCCCCGCTTTTCCAACAGCCCCGCGTCGCACATCACCCCCAGCATGCGGTGCACCGTCGCCTTGTCGACCCCAGACCGCCGCGCCAGTTCGGACAACCCGATTTCCGGCTCGGCTTCCGAGAAGTAATCCAGCAGGGACAAGGCCTTGGCGACAGTGGTGGACATGGCAACTCCGACGATACCCGCCGCCGACCAATCCCGTTGACGCAAGGGCGCGGGGCGATTATTCTTGAACCACTGGTGATTATAATGAACCGAACCCGCACGTCAACGCGGAACTGGTCGCACCGGCAGGGGGAAGAGACATGACGAAAACCATCCTGGTCATCGGCACCTTCGACACCAAGGCCGACGAGCTTGCCTACCTGATCGGCCGGATCACGGCGCAGTGCGGCAAGGTCCTGGCGATGGATGTCAGCATCCTCGGTGAGGCCAAGACCCTCGTCGACGTCACCAAGCACCAGGTCGCCGCCGCCGCCGGCACCACCATCGACGCGCTGACTGCCCTGGGCGAGGAAGGCGAGGCCTTCGCGCAGATGAGCGCGGGCGCCGCCATCCTGACCCGCAAGCTTCACGCCGAAGGCCGGGTCCACGGCATGATCGCGCTGGGCGGCACCATGGGCACCGACCTCGCGCTCGACTGCGCGCAGGCCCTGCCCCTGGGCGTGCCGAAATACATCGTCTCCACCGTCGCCGGATCGCCCCTGATCGCCGCCGAACGGATGGCGGCGGATGTGCAATTCATCCTCTGGGCCGGCGGCCTTTACGGGCTCAATCCCCTCTGCAAATCTTCGCTCAGCCAGGCCGCCGGGGCGGTCCTTGGCGCCGCACAGGCGGTGGAGCCACCCAAATTCGACCGCCCCCTGATCGGGATG
>JBJTSJ010000188.1:0-2636 GCA_046076605.1 Tabrizicola sp. | reverse complement strand
CCCGCCGCCGCCCGCGATGACGAACCCGTCGCGGTTGGCATCATAGGTGCGCGAGGCGCGTTCGGGCGTGTCGTTGTACTTGGACGACATTGCGCCCATGGCGTCGAACAGGCATGATAGCGTCCAGTCGAGTTCCTCGCCACCGCCGGCAAAGACGATGTCCTGCTTGCCCATCTGGATCAGCTCGGTCCCGTTGCCGATGCAGTGGGCGGAGGTGGAGCAGGCGGAGGTGATCGAGTAGTTCACACCCTTGATCTTGAAGGGCGTCGCCAGGCAGGCCGAGACGGTCGAGGACATGCCCTTGGTCACGCCGAAGGGGCCGATGCGCTTGGGCGCGCCGGTTTCGCGGACGATGTTGTGGGCCTTGAAGAAGGACTTGGTCGACGGGCCGCCGGAACCGACGATGATCCCGGTCCGGTCGTTCGAAATGTCGGTCTCGGAGAGCCCCGAGTCCTTCACCGCCTGGTCCATCGCGATGAAGGTATAGGCAGCACCATCGCCCATGAAGCGCAGGTCGCGCTTGTCGATCATGTCCTCCAGCACGATGTTCGGCTGGCCGTGGACCCGGCAGCGGAAGCCGTGCTCGGCGTAATCGGGGGCGAAGACGATGCCGGATTTCCCGGCGCGCAGGGAGGCTTCAACCTCGGCGGCAGTGTTGCCGATGGACGAGACGATCCCGATCCCGGTGATGACGACGCGGCGCATGAGGCCTCCTTAGCTGGCTTGACGCCTGTTTAGGGCACAGGGGGGGAGGGGGCAAGCGGGTTGGGGATGGGCGCCGGGATCAGTCGGTAATCCTGACTGTCATTGTATCGGGATTGGTGGTAATCTTTCACCATTGTTCGACGTTTTTCAGCACTCAACCAAGGAGCCTGTTGATGGCCTCATCCGTTCCCAAGGGCATGTTCACTGCGGCGGAAATCCGCAAGCACCGCGACACGCTGGAGGTGTTCACCGATGCTGCGGCGGATTTCCTTGACTGGGTCTATGACGACCACCTGAAATTCTACGCGAAATGGGGGGTGTCGAAGTACTACGGCAACCGGAAGCCCGAACATAAGACGCGGGAAAAGCGCATCGCCCAGCTGAAGAAGTTCGGCAAGCCGGAGTTCCTGGTGGACCAGCAGGTGTCGACCGCCTGCATCCTGCTGGCCATGCAGGCCTGCGAGCGGGGGTTCAATGCGACGGGGATGGCCAACACCTGGAAGAAGATCAACACGCAGCTGAAGATCGACCAGAAGTTCTTTGGCACCGATCTGCAGATCATGCTGCAGCAGCTGGGCTGGAAGCTGTACTACTGGAACCCCGATCCCAGCCAGAATGCCGCCTGGGACGCCGAGGACCAGGCGCTGAACCCGCTGAAGGCGGGACGGAAGTGGATGCCGGTCTGGGGCGGGCACGCGCTGCGTCATGCTAGTGCGGTGAACCGGGGGGTCTACTACGACGCGACGGTTGACAACGTGACGAAGCTGGTGGGCTTCAAGAAGGTCGAGCCTCCGGCTTTCCGGACGGTCCCGTTCTTTGTCGGCATCGCCCATGCCGGATACCACGTCTTTCCGGGCCGCAAGGGCGACGTCGTCGAGGCGCATTCGATGCGGGAGATGATCGCCAAGGACAACATCGAGGTTGCGCCCTTCAACCCCCTGGCGCAGGGCGGTGCGCCGCGCTGGACCCGGTCGGAGAAGTACCGCTCCGGCCTGATCGCCGTCCCGTCCGACTTCTAGTCAGCTTTTACTTTTCAAACATTTTATTGGAGACTTGCGATGAATCGACGGGCCACACTTATACTTCAGGCACATCTGAAGACCCTGGGGCTTTTCCAGGGTGCCGAAGACGGGACAGGCTCGCACGCGCTGGAGACGGCTGTCGTGGCCGCGCTGAACCGTCGCCTTGCCGAGATTCCGGCGGGCGCCACCGGCTTTCCGGCCCGGCGCCGCGAGGTCATGATGTTCCAGCTTTTGTGCAAGGATCGCGGAATCGACTGCGACCCGGTCGATGGCTTCTGGGGGCCAGTCACTCAAGAGGCCTATGACCAACTGGTGCAGCTTCTGGACACAGGCAACCTGCCGCGTCCGTGGCGGGATGACGAACCCTCGGACGCCAACCCGCAGAACTGGCCGCGTGATACCGGCGACCAGTCGGCAATGCGCGCGTTCTATGGCCCTCCGGGCTCGCCCCCGATCACGCGCGTGCCGGGGCCGTGGCGCATGCGGCTGGCCTGGGACAAGTCGCAAAGCGTCAGCCACATAGGCTGCCACACGAAGGTCGCGCCCAGCCTGGGAAGGGTCCTCACGAAGGTCCACGCCCACTACGGCGACGCCGAGCTGAAACGCTTGCGGCTCGACCTGTTCGGCGGCTGTTTCGCCAACCGGAAAAAGCGCGGCGGATCGACCTGGTCGACCCATGCCTGGGCCGTGGCGCTGGACTTCGACCCGGAACGCAACCAGCTGAAATGGGGCCGCGACCGCGCGTCGCTGGACGACCCGGACTATGACTTCTGGTGGCACAGCTGGGAGGCGGAGGGCTGGGTATCCTTAGGCCGCTCGCGCAATTTCGACTGGATGCATGTGCAGGCGGCGCGGCTCTAGCCGCGGTCACGAATTTTCTGCGAAAATACAGGAAATATGACCTTTTTC
>JBJTSJ010000187.1:0-8919 GCA_046076605.1 Tabrizicola sp. | reverse complement strand
AACGTCCTGTTGCGCAATTGGAAGGCCCTGGACGAGCTGAAGATCGACGGCGCCCGCGCGCTGGGAAACTTCTGGAGTGGGTTCGACATCGACTTCCCGGTGTCGATGGGCGACTACCAGTTCGCCGACACGCCCGAGGATCCGGTGATCCTGCACCTCTCCAAAGTCATGGTCGAGCCGGGCCTTCCGTCCCGCGAACAGGCACTTGCGGGCAAGCGCGCGCTGATGACCCTGACCTTCGAAGAGATGGAGCGTTCGATCCGCGAGCTTCTGGCCAAGGCGCTTGCGGGTACCAGTTTCGACCCCACAACCGACATCGAGGCGATCACCTGCAACCGCTGGAGCCACGGCTACGCCTACGAATACATGCGCCCTTGGGACCAGTTCTGGCCCGACGGCCCCCTGCCGATCGAAGCGGCACGGAAGCCTTGGGGGCGCATCAGTGTCGCAAATGCCGACAGCGGCGCTTATGCCTATGCGCATTCCGCAATCGACCAGGCGGTCCGGGCGGTGCGCGATCTGCTTGGCACACCCGACGGCGCACCCGACTATGCCCACTTCCCTGGGCCCCCATTGGACAAGCTCGGCCTCTGACGATCTGCAATCGCAGTTTCTTGAGACGGCGGTCCCGCGCCGCCGCCTCAATGCCCATTGGAAACCGTGTCTTCGCAGGTGTCCGGCAACCCCGTCGATCGGGTGTCGCAGTTCTGTCGGCATAGGCGCTTCAAGAGAGTTGGACAGCTGCCCGATTATCCGGTTGGGGCAGCCTTGTGATCGTATCGGTCCGCTTGCCGCCCTTGGCCGCCTTTTGCGCAGCGCGACGCTCCCGGCCCAAAGCGGACGGCCGAGCTCTCCGCTCCAAAATCAGGCCGCCTGTTCCAAATCACTCGACGACGGACAGACCGAGACCTTGGCAACGTCCGTGTCCGTCAACAGCGAAGTGAAGACGAATTTGCCTGCCGCTGAGGCCTCGTCAATCGCCTTTTTCGCCCGTTCGACCTGGTTCGTCGGCAGCGAGAAGGTCATGTCGGTATGGGCGCGTTTGTCGCCGGGATCATCAAGCTCCGAGATGTTCTGCACGATCATGTCGACATTGACGCCCGCATCGGCGAGCGCGCCAAAGATCACTGCGGCGACACCGGGCCGGTCCTGTGTGACCGGTCCAACCTATCATGCCGCAGGGCCATTTTTGCCAGGACTTGGGTCAAGGCACAGGAAGTCCGGAAGCTGACGGCTTACAGCGGCTTAGCCCTGCCGCAGAAGCTTGCGGTATTTGCCGATGAAGACATGCCTGCCCTTGAGCATGGCGGTCAGGAACCCGCCAGCGGTGAACAGGACCAGAAACGATGCCCCGCGCTTTGGCCCAAGCGGCACCAGCAGCGGCGTCTTGCCCTTTTGCCAGGGCCCAAAGGGTTTCAGGCTTTCCAGGTCTTTCCCGGCAAGCAGGGCGGTCAGGGTCTTGGCGAGCCATGGGGCCTGCCGCGAGATGGCGACGATCGTCATCGCGTCGCCTATGTCGGCGGCATCGCCGGCGGCAAAGACGTTTGGCAGGCTGGACGGGCGCATCCAGCCGTCGGTCTTGAAACGGTTGGTGGTGGATTTCTCTGCCCCCGGCAGGGTGGCGAGAAGGTCGCTGTTTGCGCGTGAGCCGATCGCGGGGATGATCAGATCGGCGGCCATTTCCCGCCCGTTGGCCAGGCGCAGGGTTCCGGCATAGGGCTCGGTCAGGCTTTGCAGGTTTTCGGCCTTGGCCCCCAGGATCACGTCGACTCCCATTGCACGAAGCTTGGTCAAAAGCTTGGTGCCCAGCTTGGTGGGCATCATCGGGAAGAGGGCCGGATCGCTGGAAACCAGCGTGACCTGCTTGTCCGGCATGTGATGCGCAATCTCTCCCGCAAGTTCGGTTCCGACCGCCCCGGCGCCCACGATTGCAATGCGGGTAGCGGCCTTGATCTGGGCATGGACCTTGGAGCTCATCTCGCGCAGGCCCGTGATCCCGCCGGTCGCGGGCTTGAACATCGGCGCATTGGTCGAACCGGTTGCCACCACGATGTAGTCGGCGGCGATGTGGCGGCCATCCGCCAGCGTCACGCCGGTTCCGTCCACATGTTCGGCCCGCGCCGAGATGACCTTGCCGCGCGTCAGAAGCCGATCATAGGGCACCAGCGCCTGATCCAGAATCCCGGGCTGGACCAGGGCGCGGATCATGGCGGAGGCGTTGACGAAATGGCTGTTCTGCTCGATCAGAATGACCTCGGCCTTGTCGTCTAGCGCTTTGGCAAGCTCGGCGCCCAGAAAGCCGCCGCCGATGATTGCAACTGTCTTGCTCAATGTTACCGTTCCTTCAGCTGCTCGGTTGCCGGGGGTCGTCTTCTGCCCCATATAGAAGTCGTGCGGACGAAAAACAATAGACCATGGTCCATGGTTTTGAGGAAAACGATGCGTATCGGTGAACTTGCTACCAGATCCGGTCTGACCCGCGACACGATCCGGTTCTATGAACGGAACGGGCTGATCGCCTCATCCCCCGGCGAGGACGCGACCAACAACTACCGTGACTATTCCGAAGATGTGCTGATCTGGCTGACCTTCCTGACCGGAGCGCGGGAGGCCGGGCTGTCCATCGCAGACCTGCGCGACATCGCCGCCGCGGTCAGCGGCAGCTGCGACCGTGCGCTTGGCCGCCGGGTCCTCAGCCAGAAGCTTGACGACCTGTCGGCGCGCGCTGCGCAGATCGACCGCGCAGCGGATTACCTGCGGCGGACGCTGGAGACGCTCTGACCGCAGACCTTCCGCCAAAGGCCCGCTCAACTGGTAGACTTTTGCGCCGCCGCGTGGCTGGTTCTTACTCCGGCGTTGACAGGCTTGCATAGGTTGCACGCTGAAGGCGTATTGGCGGAATACGGCCGTTGATGTTGAGGGTAGCCAACGGCCGCTTCCCGCCCTTTGCTGCCGGTTGACGATGGTCCTGAGGCCTTTCGCGCCGACGTGCTTTTCTGTCGCGCCTTGACGAAGCGATCAGGTCCGAATACCTACCGAGAGCAGCGCGGGCGTTGTGTAATGGTAAGACCTCTGCCTTCCAAGCAGAAGACGCGGGTTCGATTCCCGCCGCCCGCTCCAAGAATCATTTTCCGACAGTATGCCGACAAATCCTCACACGGAGGATCCATAAAATTTTGAAAAGGTGAGATTTTCACAGTGCTTCGCATTAGCCTTCCCAGCAGGAGACGCGGGTTCGATTCCCGCCGCCCGCTCCAATCCTGCTCGCTGAGCCTCCCGATCTGTCCACGCTGGGCAGTTCATGGGTGTTTTGGAATTTCAACGACTTGCATGTGGGCGCTTACGAAGCGTTAACCGCGTTTCGCGGGTTGGATCGCGTTGATGCCGGCCGCGACGGAAAAGCACTTCACCTTCGTATGAGGAGGGCAATGTCACAGGAGCAGCGCCGATGACCAACCCTGATCACCACGGGCCCGAAGGCTTGGCGGCTGACCTGCCGCATCTGACGCGGCGGCGGGTCCTGGTGACTGGACTTGCGATGGGCGGGGCAGCGCTTTCGCTCTGGGCAGCGCGCGGCGGTGCGCAAACTGCGACGGGCACCGCTGCAGACGGATCGGTGTGCGTGGCCCTTCCGACCGAGACCGCAGGGCCGTTCCCGGCAGACGGAACCAATGTCCGGGAAGGCCAGACGGTCAACATCCTGACCGAGGCAGGCGTGATCCGCGAGGATATCCGCACTTCGATCGGCGGCCTGACGCCGGTGGCCGAAGGGGTCCCAGTCAGCCTAGAGATCACTCTGGTCGACGTGAAGAAGGCCTGCGCGCCCCTGGGTGGGATGGCGGTCTATGCCTGGCAGTGCGATGCGGAAGGGGTCTACTCGATCTATGGGGCGGCAGATCGCAACTACCTTCGCGGTGTGGCGATCAGTGATGCAAATGGGGTCGCGCGCTTCGTCACGGTGTTCCCAGCCTGCTATCCGGGCCGCTGGCCGCATATACACTTCGAGGTCTTTTCCAGCGCGGAAATGGCTGTTTCTGGAAAGGCAGCACTGCTCACGTCGCAGTTTGCGCTGCCCGAAGCGGAGTGCCGAGCAGTCTATGCGGCGAGCCCGCTATATGCGGCCAGTGTTCGGACAATTGAAGGCGTCAGCCTTACGCGGGACGGGATTTTCCGGGACAGTTCCGAAGCCGAACTTGCGGCTCAGACCCTGACGCTGAGAGGCGATCCGAAGATGGGGTACATTGCCACCGGAAAGGTGGGAGTTGTCATCTGAGAGCAGGGCCATCCGGGGGAAGAATGCCACGATCCGGTCGGACGGATACCCGTCACACTCTGTGATGGATGTCACGGAAATCCTTAGGCTTCACCAGGTTTGTCGTTCGAGCCGAATTCGACCAGACCGCAGACTGTATTGAGTGTCAGGCCAGGAAAATATTTGCGGTACTTGGCAGCGAACTTCCGACGGCATCCGCGAAACGCCCCCCCGGTAGCGCCCTGACCATGGTGCCGGATGTGAAAATCGATCGCGTATGCGCTTCCGCCAAGAAGCTCGGCCTGCATGCACAGGTCTGATGCGTAGAAATGGAAGCCAGCAAGATCGTAGGAACTGATCACTGGGCGGCTGCGGCGGATCATGACGAAGCATTCATCCAGGCTTTCGACGCGGCAGGGCACCTTGCCCCTGCGGCGGTCAGACCCGAACTTGTCGCTGATGTGAATGGCCAGAACGGGGCGCGGGCGGGGTTCGGGGCGCCAGACCCCACCGGCAACGCCCGCGACAAGCCAGCGAGGATCGTTGTCATCCAGCCACTTCGTCCAGCCGAGGAGGTTGTCGAAGCCTTCGTCAATCAGTTCGATGTCATCGTGGCAAAAGACCACGAACCGCCCACGTGCCTCGGCCAACAGGGCCTTGTGCCAGGAATAGCCGTCAAAACGGTTCTGGTCGCGATTGTCCGCCGCAAGGAATTCGGAGTTTTCTGGTGTGAAGCCGTTTCGGGCAAAGGACTGAAGCAGGATATCGTATTTTTCTGAATCGCGGACCAACGAACAGATCGAGAAGGTCAGGTCACTGCTGTCTGCCGTTTGAATGTATCGCGGAGCGGGCGTCATCGTGCGTTCCGTTGGAAGGGACATTCATTCCTGTCAGCGCCACGCATCCGGCAGTCCGCGGTTTGGCGCGCGGCCGTTTGCGTCGATCTGGGTCGGGCGGACGTCAAAGGTTCTCGGACTGCGGCATACCAAGGACGTGGTAGCCGCCGTCGACATGGATGATCTCGCCACTGGTGCAGGCGCCATAGTCCGAGCAGAGCCAGACTGCGGTGCCGCCGATCGCCTCAAGCGTGGCGTTCGACCGCAGGGGGGTGTTCGCCTCGGTATGGCGGTAGGTCGCGCGCGCCCCGCCGATGGCCGCCCCGGCGAGGGTCTTCATCGGGCCGGGCGAGATGGCGTTGACCCGGATGCCCTGCGGGCCAAGGTCGTTGGCAAGGTAACGGGTCGCCGATTCCAGCGCCGCCTTGGCCACGCCCATCACGTTGTAGTTTGGGACCACCTTGTTCGACCCCTGGAAGGACAGGGTGATCAGCGTCCCGCCGTTGGTCATCAGCGGCTCGGCCCGGCGGGCCACGTCGATGAAGCTGAAGCAAGAGATGTTCAGCGAATTCAGGAAGTTGCCCTTGGTCGTGTTGATGAAGCGACCCGTCAGCTCGTTCTTGTCCGAAAAGGCGATGGCGTGGACGACGAAGTCGAGCGACCCCCAGCGGCGGCCGATTTCGCCAAAGCAGGCGTCGAGGCTGTCTTCGTTGGTTACGTCGACATCGATCAGGAAGTCCGAGCCGACGCTGGCGGCCAGGGGTTCGACCCGCTTGCCGAAGGCTTCGCCCTGGTAGCTGAACGCCAGTTCCGCGCCTTCCGCCGCCAATGCCGAGGCGATGCCCCAGGCGATGGAGCGGTCGTTCGCCACACCCATGACAAGCCCGCGCTTGCCCTTCATGAGGTCAGCCATGATGCGTTACCCGAGGTATTTGGACATGACGAGGGTGGCGTTGGTGCCGCCGAAACCGAAGCTGTTCGACAGGACCGAGTCGATCGCGACGTTGTCGCGCATCGTCGTCACGATTTCCGACGGATCCAGCGCCGGGTCCAGCGTTTCCACATTGGCCGAGGCTGCGATGAAGTTGCCGTTCATCATGATCAACGAATAGATCGCCTCCCACACGCCCGCGCCGCCGAGGCAGTGGCCGGTCAAGGACTTGGTCGAGGCGATGGCCGGGGTGGACCCTTTGCCGAAGACGCGGCGGATGGCTTCGACTTCGGTCACGTCGCCGACCATGGTCGAGGTGCCATGGCTGTTGATGTAGTCGATCTTGCGGTCTTTCGGCAGGGTCGACAGCGCCAACCGCATGGCACGTTCGCCGCCTTCGCCCGAGGGGGCCACCATGTCGTAGCCGTCCGAGGTGGCACCGTAGCCGGTGACCTCGGCATAGATCTTGGCGCCGCGGGCCAGGGCGTGTTCCAGTTCCTCCAGCACGACGATCCCGCCGCCGCCCGCGATGACGAACCCGTCGCGGTTGGCATCATAGGTGCGGGAAGCGGTTTCCGGTGCGTCATTGTACTTCGACGACATCGCGCCCATCGCGTCGAACAGGCAGGAGAGCGTCCAGTCCAGCTCCTCCCCGCCGCCCGCAAAGACGATGTCCTGCTTGCCCATCTGGATAAGTTCAGTCCCGTTGCCGATGCAATGGGCGGAAGTCGAGCAGGCCGAGGTGATCGAATAGTTCACCCCCTTGATCTTGAAGGGCGTCGCAAGGCAGGCCGAGACGGTTGAGGACATGCCCTTGGTCACCCCGAACGGCCCGATCCGCTTCGGCGCTCCGCTTTCTCGGACGATGTTATGCGCCTTGAAGAACGACTTGGTCGAAGGCCCGCCCGAGCCGACGATGATCCCGGTGCGTTCGTTCGAGACGTCGGCTTCGGACAGGCCGCTGTCCTTCACGGCCTGATCCATCGCGATGAAGGTATAGGCCGCACCATCGCCCATGAAGCGCAGGTCGCGCTTGTCGATGTGGTCCTCCAGCACGATGTTCGGCTGGCCATGCACCCGGCAGCGAAAGCCGTGCTCGGCATAGTCGGGGGCGAAGACGATGCCCGACTTACCCGCCCGAAGAGAGGCCTCAACCTCGGCAGCGTTGTTCCCGATGGACGAGACGATGCCGATCCCGGTGATGACGACGCGACGCATGGGGGCCTCCCTTGGTGAGTTAGGCACTGTTTACGGGAGAGGGGGGGAGGGGGCAAGGAGGTTGGGGATCACGATAGCCAGAACGCTTGTTGCCCAAGCCCTCGGGCCAGAAGGGCGGTCGCAGTAGCGTCATTCCATTTCTTGCTGCCGGAGAAAATTCGTACGGTTTTAGCCGTCGGGGGCCACGGAAAATCGCGCAATGCGTCTAGATCCAGTGCCACACGTCCAACTTGAACTTCGCGAAGGCGTGTCTGTGTTCCCAAAGAACGTAACTCTGTCAATAATCTACAATTGTAGATTGCAAGATACTCAAGCTGAGTTTCGGGCAAGTCGAGACATTTAATCTTAAGTTGATCTTCGAGCCAAAGCCAACGTAGCTGTGGAAGGCGAGATAGATTCCCCACCGACGTCATGCCTTGGACCCGAATGATCTGTAGTTTCTGTAGACTCGTGCTCGAAAGCTCGTCAATGCCTTCTCGACCACCTAGAATGAGAGTCAGGTGCTCCAGATTTCGTGCATCGCTGTTGATTTCCACCCAGAAGTGACCCGGGTAGGGGCGTAATTTTCATTGAGAACTGACCCATGTGACACCTTCCCCTTGGCTGCTGGCAGCAGGGGATATTGGAGTGATCGGCATGGCATTTTTGAGTATTATTCGGCGTTGGGCATTGCGTGAGCATCTGTCCATTCGGGAGATCGCTCGGCGGACGAAGTTGTCGCGCAATACTATTCGCAAGTATTTGCGATCGGGTGCGGTTGAGCCCGCGTTCAAGTTTGCCGAGCGACCGAGCAAGCTTGATCCCTTCGCGGCAAAACTGTCGGGCTGGCTGAAGACCGAGGCTGGGAAGTCGCGCAAGCAGCGGCGGACCTCAAAGCAGTTGCATGATGATCTGGTAAAGCTGGGATATACCGGGTCCTACGGCCGGGTTGCCGCCTTTGCCCGGATGTGGCGGGCAGATCGGCAGAAGGAGCAGCAGACGACGGGGCGCGGAACCTTTGTGCCTCTGGTGTTTCAACCGGGCGAGGCATTCCAGTTTGACTGGAGCGAGGACTTTGCGGTGCTGGGTGGCGAGCGGGCCAAGCTGCAGGTGGCGCATATCAAGCTGTCGCACAGCCGGGCTTTCCTGCTGCGGGCCTATCCCTTGCAGACGCATGAGATGCTGTTTGACGCCCATGTGCATGGGTTCAGGGTGTTTGGCGGTGTTCCTGGGCGTGGGATTTACGACAGTGAGGCTTGGCCGCCATCGGTTCGAGGCCCGGCCGAACGCGCACAGCGGTTGATCGTTTTGGCCGCGGCAAGGAACGGCAGATCAATGCCCGTTTCCTGGCGATGGCCAGCCACTGTGTATTCGAGCCCGAGTTTTGTAACCCTGCAGCGGGTTGGGTCGCGCCAGCGAGTCGCCATCGGTTCGAGACCGCTGGCGAGGGGGACAAGTCGAGAAGAACGTGCAAGATTCCCGCCATCGTCTGTGGCAACCGATGCCGGAGTTCCCGGATATTGCAGCACTGAATGTGTGGCTGGAGCGGCGTTGCATGGAATTGTGGCACGAGATCCCTCATGGCGCACTGCCCCCCTCTCACGCATGCAAGCATGCGTTGCCGGGCAACGGGCAGCGTGGCCGATGTCTGGGCCGAAGAGCGGGCAACTCTGATGCAATTGCCGCCTGCCTTCGACGGCTTT
>JBJTSJ010000186.1:0-3419 GCA_046076605.1 Tabrizicola sp. | reverse complement strand
GCCTAGGTGCGGATGCCCGAGAACCGGGTCTGCCAGTCGGCGCGCTCTTCATCGGTGATCTTGCGGAACAGGTTCTCCGGCACCTTGAAACCATGGCCCGCCGGAAGGGTCCGCATCGCGGCGTGGATGTCTGCGGGCCAGGTCCAGTCGTCGGACCCCACCGCTTTCATCATCGTGGCGGCGGCGTCGGGGATGAAGGGCGCGGAGAGGATCGCGTAGACGCGGATCAGGTTCAGAGCCAGGCGGACGATGGCCTGGGCCTGGTCGGGGTCGGTCTTCACGACGGACCAGGGTGCGGCGGACTGCAGGTATTCGTTGCCAATGACCCAGATCGCGCGAAGCTCGGCGGCAGATTTGCGGACCTCCATTTCGGCCATGAACTTGGTGTAGTCCGCGATACGGGCGCCAAGGTCGGCGATGAGGGCTGTCTCCAACGGGCCGAAGCTGCTGCCTGCGGGGACTTGCGCGCCGAATTTGGACACCGCGAACTTGGTCACGCGGGAGACAAGGTTGCCCAGGACGTCGGCGAGGTCCTTGTTGACCGAGGTCTGGAAGTTCTCCCAGGTGAATTCGGAGTCCGAGGATTCCGGCGCGTGGGACAGTAGCCACCAGCGCCAGTAGTCGGCGGGCAGGATCGACAGGGCCTGGTCCATGAAGACGCCGCGACCCTGAGAGGTCGAGAATTGGCCGCCGTCATAGTTCAGGTAGTTGAACGACTTGAGGTAGTCGACGAGCTTCCACGGCTCCCCCGAACCAAGGATCGTGGCGGGGAACGAGAGGGTGTGGAAGGGCACGTTGTCTTTGCCCATGAACTGGTAATAGGTCACGTCCGCCGCGCCCTTGTCTGTGCGCCACCAACGCTCCCACGCGGCGTCGTCATGGCCGTTTGCGTCGGCCCATTCGGCGGTCCCGGCGATGTATTCGATGGGGGCATCGAACCAGACGTAGAAGACCTTGCCCTCCATCCCCGGCCAGGGCTGGTCGCCCTTCTTGACCGGAATGCCCCAGTAAAGGTCGCGGGTGATGCCCCGGTCCTGTAGCCCGTCGCCGTCGTTCAGCCATTTCTTGGCGATCGAGGTGGTCAGGATCGGCCAGTCGGTCTTCGAGTCGATCCAGGCCTCGAGCTTATCCTTCAGGGCGCGCTGCTTGAGGTAGAGGTGCTTCGTCTCGCGGACTTCCAGGTTGGTGGAGCCGGAGATGGACGAGCGCGGGTTGATGAGGTCCGTCGGGTCGAGCTGCTTGGTGCAGTTCTCGCACTGGTCGCCGCGGGCGGATTCATAGCCGCAGTTAGGGCAGGTGCCGGTGATGTAGCGGTCGGGCAGGAAGCGGTTGTCGTCGATGGAGAAGACCTGCTTTTCGCTGACTTCGGCGATCAGGCCGTTTTCGGCGAGTTTGCCTGCGAAATGCTGGGTCAGCTTGTGGTTCCGCTGGCTGGAGGACCGGCCAAAATGGTCGAAGGACAGCCGGAAGCCCTTGGCGATGTCGGCCTGAACGGCGTGCATCTCGGCGCAGTAGGCCTCGACCGGCTTCCCGGCCTTGGCGGCGGCCAGCTCGGCAGGCGTCCCGTGTTCGTCGGTGGCGCAGATGAACATCACCTCATGCCCCATCGCGCGGTTGAAGCGGGCGAAGAGGTCGGCGGGCAGCTGGGAGCCGACGAGGTTGCCCAGGTGCTTGATCCCGTTGATGTAGGGAATGGCCGAGGTGATGAGGATGCGTGCCATGTCTGCGCCTTCCGGGTGAGTCCGGCGATTGCTTAGCCCAAGCTTGGGAAAAGGGCCAGCGGCGCTAGGCCCGGCCCTTGATCATCCGGGTCAGGGTGCCATCGCCTTCCATCTCGCGCTTCAGGGCAGCCAGCATGTGGACGATGACCATGCCCATCAGCGTCTTGGCGAAGATTTCGTGCAGGATGAACCAGACGAATTCGGAGGTTTCGTTCACCTCGACGATGGGCGGCACCACGAAAGTCTCGGCGTAGATCGTGTCGATCCCGCTGGCCGAGGACCCGGCCCAGCCCGCGATGGGGGTGGCGATCATCAGGGCATAAAGCGTCCAATGCCAGGCCTTGATGAAAAGCCGCATGCCGCCGGTCGCCTGGGGTCCGGGCGGCGGCGAGATCATGTGCCAGAGGATGCGGAAAAGGACGAGGCCGAGGGCGGTCAGGCCCATGGTCTTGTGCAACCCGTAGAGCCAGAGGTTGGCCAGGCTCGGCTCCATCGAAGCGATGCGAAGGCCGAGAGCGAGGAGGCTGATGATCAGTAGCGCCATAGCCCAATGGATCAGGCGCGTGACCAGGCCAAAGCTGTCAGGCGTGTTGCGCAGGCCCATGTCAGCCCTGGGCGTCAATGCGGGCGGTGATCAGGATGCGGACCTCGTCCCCCACCATGTCGGACCAGCCCGTCGCGCCAAAGTCGCTGCGGTTCACTTTGCCCGACAGTTTCACGGTCAGGTGGTCAAGATCGTCCGGCGCGCTGCCCTTCGGGCGGAACAACTGGGCCTTCAGGGTTACGGTCTTCGTGACCCCCCGGATCGTGAGGTTGCCCGTGACCTCTGCCGCTTGGCCGGCCCCCCTGACCGACGTGCTTTCAAAGGTCATCCGGGGATGGTCCTTGGCGGCCAGGACCTTCGGCCCCTTCAGCGCTTGGGCTGCGAAGGGAAAGCTGGCCTGCGCGCCGGTGACGTCCAGCGCGACTTCGACCGTGCAGTTCGTGACACTGGCGAAGTCGAGCCTGAGGTCCGCCTTTTCCAGCGGGATCGAGCCGGTGATCTTGTCGGGGCCGAAGTCGGTCTCGAAAGCCACGGTCGAATTGGCCGCGTCCATCTTGTAGGCGACAGTGCCGGCCAGGGCGGGCAGCGCCATGAGGAGGGCGGCAAAGGCAAGGACAGCGGGTCGGAGCATTGCAATGTTCCCTTCGGCGTCAGGCTATCAGGCCGTGCGGGTGCCACAAAATCAAGCTGTCGTGCGGGATCAGAAATCGGCAAGGGGCCGCGGGTCCAGCGTCTCGTCCCCGTGCCGGGCGTGCAGGGTCCAGCTGGCCGGGGGCAGAAGGCGGGCGCGCTGGCGGGTCAGGACAAAGCTTTCCTCCTCGGACCACAGAAGCGCGCGGCTCGGGGCGGGGGCCATGTGCCAGCGGCTTTCAATGCCTTGCGCGCCGCCCGCCCCGGGGAGAAGGATCAGCCCCAGCGGCGCTAGCTGACCGTCGCGCTGGGCGGCCGCCCCGCCAGCCTCGGCCGCCAGGTGCAGGCGGCGGGTGGGGGTCAGGGCAGGGGGGGCCAGGAGTTCCGCCACCACCAGCGGTGCGGCGCCCGAGCGCAACGCCTCTTCCGCAGCCCAAAGCAGGCTTTCGTCCCGGTCGGCCTGCACCAGGATCAGCCGGGAGGGATCGGCCAGCGGCTGCAGGCCCGCCGCATTCAGCCGCTCG
>JBJTSJ010000185.1:0-4255 GCA_046076605.1 Tabrizicola sp. | reverse complement strand
TTGAAATCGAAACCTTTGGCGAAGGTGACTCCGGGTTTGTGATGGTTCGGGTGACCGGTCTGCCGTCGCGTCGCGCAGTCTGGTCTGGCCGAATGTCGATCACCGCGGCGATCACCGAGCCAGGGGGCGAAGACGGCCCCTGCAACCACCATGGCAATGACCAGAAGCCCGAACAGCGCCATCGGGCGGCGCAGGAGCCGTGCCAGCGCGCCCAGCGGCGGGGCGTCAGAGGCGCTCAGATCGGTCATCCGGCCCCCCTTGCGCGGCGACGATCCGGGCCGCCGCGTCCTCGAAACTGATCCGCCAGGCCATCGCCATCTGGCGGAGCTGGGCATAGGCCTCGGCGTCGGTCTTCCCCCGCGCGGCGAGAAGGGTTACGGCCCGGACCACGGTCTGCCGATCCTCCAGCCGCCGCCGCAGGTCGGCGATTTCCGCCGACAGCGCCTTCTGCGCGTCAAACGCATCCCGCGCGATCAGCAGCGCCGAATAGGCCCCGTTGTCGCCCACCGGCTTCAGCAGCTGCGCGTGCGACCCCGCCTTCAAAGACCATTCGATCCGACCAGGCGCCTCGGAGCCGATGAGCGCAATCATCGGGATCGGCGGCTGACCGGCCTCCCAGGGGAACATCCCGTCATGGCCCATGTCGGCGTCGAAGAAGATGTAATCTGCCGCCAGAGCCTCCGGTCCCAGTTCCGGCCAGGCCTGCGTCACCTGAAGGCCGATGGCGGTCAGTTGCCGGGTCAGCGCCTGCACGGTGGGGTGGGGGCGGTGCAGGATCACGGCCTGCGCGCCACCAAGGTTCGGGATGCGGATCGGGCGGCGCTTCATGACACAACCCGCAGGACCGGAGCGGGCGCGGACCGGCTGCGCGTGAGGTAGGGATCGCCCGCCACCGCCTCCCACCGCTTCAGCGGCTTGAACACCCCGCCCTCGACACGGGCAATGATCACTGGCAGCACGGTATGATGCGTCTCGGGGTCGACGATCCCGCCCCGCCCCTCCAAAAGCTGCGACAGGGGCCAGTTTTCCGCACCTTCGCGGTCCGCCAGCAACCTGGCCAGTTCCATCACCGCCGAGAACGCCGCCGCCTCGTGTGACGAGCCGAAGTTGCCTTCACCCGGCCAGCCCGGCACGCCCCGGAAATAGGGCCCCGCCGCCACCAGCCCTTCGGCCGCCTGGCCAAGCGCCGGCAGTTCGCATTCGGTCAGATTGCAGGACAGGACCGGGCAGTTCTCCGGCCGAAACGCCGCATCCTCCTGCCCCAGCGCGCGGTAGGCCGCCATGAACTCATAGGACGACGGCCCGATCAGCGAGTTCAGGATGAAATCGGGCCGGGCAAAGCGCAGCTCTTCGATCATCCGGCCCACGTCGCGCGACCCGATGGGCAGGTAGCGTTCGCCCGTGACCTCGCCCCCTGCCGCCGTGATCCGCTCCCGCGCAAGGCGGTTCATCTCCCAGCCCCAGATGTAGTTCGACCCCGTCAGGTAGGCTCGTCTCCCGTGCGCAGGCATCACCCAGTCCAGCAGCGGCAGAAGGTGCTGGTTCGGGCAGGCGTGGGTGTAGACGACGTGATCCGAGGCCTCGAACCCCTCATACGGCACCGCGTACCAAAGCGTGCCACCGTGCTTTTCGACCGTCGGGATGACCTCCTTCCGGCTCCACGAGGTGATGCAGCCCACCACATGTCGCGCCCCGCTGCCCTGCAGGATCTCCT
The DNA here is from genome assembly GCA_046076605.1 of Tabrizicola sp. Lineage (GTDB taxonomy): Bacteria > Pseudomonadota > Alphaproteobacteria > Rhodobacterales > Rhodobacteraceae > Tabrizicola. Next base: position 2,541 of record JBJTSJ010000185.1, on the reverse strand, counting down.
CGCAGAGCGGGGCATAGGCGTCGATGTTGCCGCCTGGGTCGCGTTCGACCGGCACGAAGCTGATGTCCAGCGCCGGATCGCCGTTGACGCGGGCGATGGCGGCCAGGGCCCCGGACCGGCAGGCCTCGGAGATCAGCGAATAGCTGCCCGATCGCGACAAGAGGAGACCCAACCTGATCTGCCGTTTCAAAGCTTTCCCCAAACGTGAAAAAGCCCTGTCGCAGACGGATGACTGTCTGCGCGCAAGGCCCGAGTGCCACGTGACTGTTTTGCAAGTTCAGGTCAGACGATATGCGCGGCGTCACGCCGGTCAAGGCCTCACAACGTTTTTCTTCCGCCGACACGGGCTTTCCGGGCGGAAGCGCCCAAGATCCGTGCACCGGACCCGATCACGCTTATTGCGCTGGACCGCCGCTCAGCTGTTGCCGATGCAGATCAGCGTCCCGAAGGCCGGCGCCGGAACGCGGCCCGGCACGGCCCAGATGACCGGGAAGCCAGGAGCTGCGGGAATCGGGGCATCCAGATCCGTCAGCACGACCAAGATTGACGGCTGCAGCCGCGCGCTGTGCCGGAAGAGGTCGGCAAAGTCGGTACGACCGCCGGTCCGCACCTCTGCTGGCTGCAGACCGCGCCCAACGACGGGGTCAAGCCGGGTGGACGCATGGACCACCTCATCAAACGCCAGAAGATGCACTTCTGCCCCCGTGCGGCGGACGACACCGTCGGCCTCGGCCCAGAAAAGCCGCAGCGTCTGCGCGTCGATCGAGGACGAGGTATCCAGTCCGACAACGATCCTTGGCCGCAGACTGGACCGCCTGAGGCCCGGCTCGAACACCGGCACGGGGCCGCGGGTCCGCTCTGCCTCGGCCAGGCGCGCAATGAAGGGCCGGGACGGTCGGTTCCAGCTGGTCGCCGGTCGCGCCACGAGGGCCCGCGCCAGCAAACCGCGCAGCACCACCTCCCAGGGCACCTGATCGGGCGCGAGGTCGGCCAGGATCGCCCCAAGCCGCCCGATGCCCGAGCCCGCCTTGCGGCCCGCTTCCATCGCCCGCAGGATCTGGTTGCGCCAGTCGGCGGCAGATTGGGCGGGCCCCGCTTCGTCCGGCATTCCAGTCTTAAGGTCATCGTTGAATCCCCGCGTCTTCGCCCAATCCCTCAGGCGCTTTGCGCGCGCGTGATCGCTATGCAGGGCCATCGCTAACCTGTCGGCATCCCACTGCTCCAGCGCCGCGACAGCACTGTGCGCAGGCATCCCCGCCTCGGCCAGAATCTCGGTCAGGGTGACCGAGGGCCGCGGGATGGCATGGCCGGCAAGGATCAGCGTCTCGTTGATAATGGCGTCGGCTGCCAGGGTGAACAACGCCGAGTCGAAGGCATCGCCCAGCCGTTCCGCCAACCCCCCAGACCGCGCCGAATGCCGCAATGCCACGTGCAGGACATGATGCGCCACCAGGCCAACCTGTTCCGGCAGGCCAAAGAGGTCAAATCCAGGGCCATATAGAATTGTTTCCCCCTGCGTGGCGGTCGGCCCCGTCCCGTCGCGGTGGCGGCACCAAAGCGCAAGGACCGCCAGCGCGGCATCGACCTCTCCCAGATGGGCGATCGCCCACGCGGCGCGCGCCGACGGCCCGCTCACGACAGGCCAAGGGCGCGGCGGTCGGCGGCATAGCCGGCATAGGCCTCGGAGGCGGCGAAGACATCCTCCCAGCCTTGCGCCAATGCCCGGCCGATCAGAAGCTCGAAACCGAAACTGGCAAGTTCGCTGGTCGGCAGGCCCCGGGCCGCCAGGCCCTTGTGAAAGCGCAGATCGGCCAGGATTTCGATGGCTGCAGGCAACGTGTCTCGGGTGACCATGCCGACCAGCCCGAAAACCATTGCCGTCAAGCCGTGCAATGTTCCGGGAAAAAGCGCAGTGCGCTCTGTTCGCGGCGTGGCCAGCATCTGGTCGATCCGGACCGTGGCCGCGATCTCGTCGGCCAGCAGTGCGAACTCGGCGGCGGCGGCGGTGCCGACCGTGCCCGCGATCATCACCTGCCGGATCGCGCGGTCGGCGATGCTGTCCATGATGCGGCTGACCCGGGTCCAACTGCGCGGCGTGCAGGCGATCATCTGACCGCGGCGAAGCGCATCTTCGGTCGTCTCAAGAAGGTCGGGGCGGGTGCGGATGAACGCGGCGACAGCGGGATGGATACCGGCCGGGATGGCGTAGTTGGCTAGCCAGTCTTCGGCATTCGCCTGAACGACCATATGGATCAGCCGGTCACTCAGCGCGCTGCCCATGTCATAGGCGATGGCACCGTCCTCAACCTGGTTGCCCGCGGCGACGATCATCACGCCTGGGGGAAGCCGGTGCCGACCGACCCGCCGCTCTTGCAACAATCCATAGACGGTGGGCTGCAACGCGGGCGCCGCAGCGGTCAACTCGTCCAGAAAAAGGAGTGCGGGTGCGTCGCCGTCAGGAAGATCCTCGGGCCGGTACCAGACCGTCTTTGCCGTGGCATGGTCATAATAGGGCAGGCCGCGCAGGTCCTGCGGCTCGAC
>JBJTSJ010000184.1:0-3213 GCA_046076605.1 Tabrizicola sp. | reverse complement strand
CGTCCTGCCCCTGCGCGGCAAGATCCTGAACGTCGAACGCGCCCGCTTCGACCGGATGCTTTCCAGCCAGGAAATCGGCACGCTGATCACCGCCCTCGGCACCGGCATCGGCCGCGACGAATTCGACATCGGCAAGCTGCGCTACCACAAGGTCGTCATCATGACCGACGCCGACGTGGACGGCGCGCATATCCGGACGCTGCTTCTGACGTTCTTCTTCCGCCAGATGCCCCAGCTCATCGAAGGCGGCTACCTCTACATCGCCCAGCCGCCGCTCTACAAAGTCGCGCGCGGCAAGTCCGAGGTCTACCTGAAGGACCAGGCCGCCCTTGACGACTACCTGATCGAGATGGGCACCGAGGGCGCCGTCCTGCGCCTGACCGACGGGCAGGAAATCGCGGGCAACGACCTGGCCCGCGTCATCGAGGGTGCGCGCCAGTTCCGCCGCGTCCTCGACGCCTTCCCGACGCACTACCCGCGCCCGATCCTGGAGCAGGCCGCCCTCGCCGGGGCCTTCGATCCGGGCCGCGCCGACGCCGACCTGCAACTGGTCGCCGACACCGTGGCCAAGCGCCTGAACCTGATCGCGCCCGAGTTCGAGCGTGGCTGGCAAGGCCGCATTACCCAGGACCACGGTATCCGCCTCTCCCGCATCCTGCGCGGGGTAGAGGAACTGCGGACGCTTGACGGCGCTGTCCTCCGCTCGGGCGAGGCGCGACGGCTCTCACAGATCGCCGGGCAATACCGCGACATCTACCGCGATCCTGCCCGCCTGGTCCGCAAGGACCGCGAACAGGCGATCCACGGGCCCATCGACCTGCTGAAATCCATCCTGGCCGAAGGCGAAAAGGGCCTCACGCTCCAGCGCTACAAGGGTCTGGGCGAGATGAACCCCAACCAGCTGTGGGAAACCACCCTCGACCCCGAGGCGCGGACGCTTCTCCAGGTCAAGGTCGACGATCTGGCCGAGGCGGACGACATCTTCTCGAAACTGATGGGCGATGTCGTCGAACCCCGGCGTGAGTTCATCCAGCAGAACGCCCTGTCGGTCGAACATCTGGACTTCTGACGGGTACTGTTCGCACAAGGCCGCACGTGGCAATCTCTGCCCGATGGCGGCGAATTGGGGACAGGCGATGGCATCCGGACGACGTGACTTCCTGGGCATCTTGGGGGCGGCAGCAGCGGCAGCGGCGGCAATCGTCTACTTCGGTCTGGGCGGCAACCTGCAGGCCCTGCTTTCTGGGGCAGGCGGCGAACCGGTCGAAATCCGCATCGCCTCGTCCGTGACGAAGAAGGCCTGGCTGGAAGCCGCGGTCGCCAGCTTTGCGGAAAGCGGGGCCGAGACGGCCTCGGGCCATCCGATCAAGGTCACGGTCTCCTCGGTGCTGTCGGGCGAATCCATGCTGCAGATCGTCGACGGCACCCTGCAACCCACGGTCTGGAGCCCGGGCGAGACCGCGTGGGTGGACCAGCTGACGCAGAAATGGGCGCTGAAAAACCCCAAGCCGATCACCAGCGCCGCCTGCGCGCCCACGGTTCACACCCCCGTTGGCCTGGCGATGTGGCAGCCGATGGCTAAGGCGCTGGGATGGCCCGACAAGCCGATCCGCATGGCGCAACTGATTGATCTGGCGAACAATCCCGATGGCTGGTCCAGCCTTGGCCATCCGGAATGGGGCAAGCTGCGGCTCGGTCATACCCACCCGCAGTATTCCAGCGCGGGCCTTCTGTTCCTGACACAGGTCATCTATTCCGTCACCGGCAAGACCCAAGGCATCACCGCCGCCGACATCTATTCGCCCCCTGTCCAGACCGCGCTGGAGACGCTCGCGGCCAACACCTCGAAATACGGGATGGTGACGACCGACCTTCTGAACGCGATGGCGGCACGCGGTCCGGCTTTCCTGCATGTGGCTTCGGCCTTCGAGGAAGGCACCCTGCGGACCAATGCCGAAAAGGCCGCCCAATTGCGCTGGCCGCTGGTCTTTGTCTTCCCCGCTGACGGCACATTCTGGAGCGACCATCCCTATTGCATTCTGGACGGCTCGGGCTGGGTGACGCCCGACCAGGCCGAAGCCGCGCGCCTGTTCCTGGACCACCTGAAATCCCCGGCGGTGCAGGCCGAGGCCGCGAATTACTATGTCCGCCCGCTGGACGGCAAACTTCCCCCAGACTCTGCGCTGGCCCGGATTGGCGGCACCGACCTGACGGCCTCGCCCGCCACCATTCCGAACTTCGCCATCCCCTCGCCGCAGGTGTCCGAGGCGATCATCGACCAGTTCTACAACACCAAGCGCAAGGCCACCGTGATCCTGGCGCTGGACGTGTCAGGCTCGATGTCCGGTGAGCCGATCCGCGCCGCCACCCAATCTACGGCCGAGTTCCTGGGCCGCTTGAACCCGAAGGACCGCGTTGGCCTGATCGCCTTCAACGAGACCCCGCAGGTGCTGACCCCGATCTCGCCCGTATCCAGCGTGGTAGAACGGCTGAAGCAGCAGGTGCTTTCCCTGCCGGCGGATGGCGGCACGAACCTGCACGGGGCGGTCTGCGAAGCGGCCGAGTTGTTGCGTCAGGAACAGGCCGCCGACCGCGCCAAGGGCGAAAACCGGCTGTACGGGATCGTGGTCCTGTCGGATGGCCGGGATACAACGGGCCAATACTCGGCCAACCAGATGATGACGACCTGTCTTGGTGCAAACAGCGAAGCCGAGGACGGGCCACGGGTCTTCGTCCTCGCCTTCGGGACCGAGGTCGACGGCCCTCTGATGGACCGCCTTGCCCAGGAAACCGGGGGCGCGCGGTTCGACGCGGCGGTGGGCTCGGTCGGCACCGCCTATCTCAAGATCTCGGCTGAGCAGTAGAGTATGGTCCCGACCCCCGACCGTGGCCCCTCGCTGCGCCGCCGCCTTGCCCGCCGCCGCCTTTGGGACGCGCTGGCCGACCGTGGCGCAGCCCTGGCGTTGGGGGCGGTGCTGATCGTGACCGCCGGGGCCTATGTGCTGGGCGTGCGGGGTGTCCTGGCCCCCGTCGCCTGGCAGGCAGGCCTTGCTGCGGGGATGGGATTCGTCGTGCTGCGGGCGCTTCTTGACCTTGTCTCCCGTCCGGAAAACCCTGCAGTCCTGCGGGAAGAACTGGCCGCCCTCTTCGGCGAAGACATTCGCGCCGATCCCGATGTCAACCGTCTTGCCCGGCAGGCAATCGAACAGCGCC
>JBJTSJ010000183.1:0-5243 GCA_046076605.1 Tabrizicola sp. | reverse complement strand
CGACTTGCCTCGGCCTTGGGTGCACGGCCCGAGACGCTGGCGGGTCTGTCGGGCCTGGGGGACCTGGTGCTGACCTGCACCTCGACCCAGTCGCGCAACTTTCGCTTTGGTGCGGCGCTGGGCCAGGGGGCGGCGTTCGACCCGGCGATCACTGTGGAAGGCGTCGCAACGGCCCGGGCCGTACCGCGGCTGGCGGCGACCCTCGGGGTGGACATGCCGATCACCGCAATGGTGGATCCCCTTGCCAGTGGCCGGATCGCGTTGAAAGATGCCATGGGCCAGCTGATGAGCCGGCCGCTGAAACAGGAATGACCATGCGCTACGCCCTGATCTGTATCGACAAACCGAACGCCCTGCAGACCCGCACCGACAATCGGGCCGCGCATTTGGCGTATATACGAGAGACCGGGGTGGTGGAGCAGGCCGGTCCGTTCATCGACGCCGCCGGGCAGATGTGCGGAAGTCTGCTGATCCTGAACGTCGGCTCGAAGGCCGAGGCGGATGCCTGGGCGGCCTCGGACCCCTATGCGAAGGCGGGGCTGTTCCAGTCGGTCATGGTGCAGGAATGGAAGCGGGTGATCGGATGACCTACTGGCTTTTCAAGTCCGAGCCCGACGTCTGGGGCTGGGAGCACCAGGTCGCCAAGGGCGATGTGGGCGAGGAGTGGCATGGGGTGCGCAATTATCAGGCGCGCAACAACATGCGGGCGATGAAGATCGGCGACCGCGGGTTCTTCTACCACTCGAACATCGGGAAAGAGATCGTCGGGATCGTCGAGGTTTGCAAGGAAAGCAGCCCGGACAGCACGACGGATGACCCGCGCTGGGACTGCGTGTGGATCAAGGCGGTGAAGCCTTTGCAGCGCGCGATCAGTCTGGACGAATGCAAGGTGACCCCGGGGCTGGAAAAGATGGTGCTCGTCAACAACACACGGCTTTCCGTGCAGCCGGTCAGCGCCGAGGAATGGGCGATCATCTGCCGCCTGGGCGGGGTCGAGCCCTGACAGCCCTTGCTTGCGCTGGGGGCGGTGCGTTGTATGCCTTCTGTCGACAAGAGGGGCGCGCATGACCGAGACCGAGGATCAGCAGGAACGCAAGCGCGGCACCGGTGCGAGGTTCGTCTATGACACGTTGCGGGACGAGATCCTGAACCTGGTCCTGCAACCCGGCGAGCCGATTGACGAAATCAGCCTGGCCGACCGCCTGTCGATGTCGCGTACGCCGATCCGCGAGGCCTTGGTGCGGCTGGCTGGGGATGGGCTGGTGACGCTGCTGCCGAACCGGTCCACGGTGGTCAGTCAGATCGATTTCCCGAACCTGCACCATTTCTTCGACGCGCTGACGCTAATGTACCGGATGACCACCCGGCTTGCGGCGCAGTTCCATGATGCGGGCGATCTGGACGCCATTAAGCAGCGCCAGGATGCCTTTGCCCGGGCGGTGCTGTCCGGGAACACGGCGGGGATGATCCGGCTGAATAGAGATTTCCACGTGGCTATCGCGGAAGCGGGGCGCAACCCATATTACCTGCAGCTCTTCTCTCGCCTGCTGGACGAGGGGCGGCGGATCGTGCGGCTGTACTATTACCCGACCTTCGAGCCGCGGCTGCCGCACCCGTATATACAGGAGCATGAGGCGATCATCGCCGCCATTGCCGCGCGGGATGTCGAGGCCTGTGATCGGCTGGCGAAGGACCACGCCGACAAGATCATCCAGCAGATCCAGCAGATGATGGCGCGAGACCTGCGGCAGGACCCAGTGCTGTGAGAATCTTGTCGACAAATAAAATGCAAGGCGTATCCTGAGCCTCGAACACAGCGGATTCGGCACGCGGATGGAGGATGGCAGCATGAAATCGGATATCTTCTCGGGCACGATCCCGGCACTGATGACCCCCTGCAAGGCGGACCGCACGCCCGACTTTGACACACTGGTCGCCAAGGCGAAGGAGCTGGTGGGTCTGGGTATGTCGGCGGTCGTCTATTGCGGGTCGATGGGTGACTGGCCGCTACTGACCACCGAACAGCGGATGGAGGGCGTGGAGCGGCTGGTGAAGGCCGGGATCAAGGTTGTGGTCGGGACGGGAGCCGTGAATACAGCAACCTCGGCCGCCATTGCCGCCCATGCCCAGAAGGTGGGTGCTCACGGGTTGATGGTCATTCCGCGCCTCTTGTCGCGCGGGACCGTGGTCGCGGCGCAGCGCTTGCACTTCAAGGCGGTGCTGTCGGCGGCGCCGAACCTGCCGGCGGTGATCTACAACAGCCCCTACTACGGCTATTCGACCAAGGCCGACCTGTTCTTCCAGATCCGGGCCGAACATCCGAATCTGGTAGGGTTCAAGGAATTCGGCGGCTATGACGACCTGTCCTATGCGGCCAACGCGATCACCGGGGCGAGCCCTGACCTGAGGCTGATGATCGGTGTCGATACGGCCGTCTACCACGGCTACGTCAACTGCAACGCTGACGGCGCGATCACCGGGATCGGTAATGTGCTGCCGCGCGAGGTGCTGCATCTGGTCTCGCTCTGCAAGGCCGCCCAGAAGGGTGACGCCGAGGCTCGGCGGCTGGCGTTCGAGTTGGACAGCGCGATGCAGGTGTTGTCCGACGTCGACGCGGGGCCGGATTTAGTCTTGTTCTTCAAGCACATGATGGTCCTGCGTGGTGAGACGGCCTATACCCATCACTTCAACGAAGGCGACGAGCTATCGGCCAGCCAGAAAGGCTTTATCGAGGCGCAGTTGAAGATGTTCGACGCCTGGTATGCCAATTGGGCCAAGCAGCCGGAGGCCCGGAAGTACGCGGCCTGAGATGAAGGTCACCATCATCGGGGCCGGGGTCATCGGCCTGTCTGCGGCCCTGATGGCCCAGGCGCGGGGTCTGTCCGTCACCGTGGTCGACCGCGAGGGCCCCGCCGCTGGGGCCTCGGCCGGGAATGCCGGGGCTTTCGCCTTTACCGACATCCTGCCGCTGGCCTCGCCCGGCATCCTGCGGAAGGCGCCGAAGTGGCTGTTGGACCCGCTTGGGCCGCTGACCATCCCGCCCGCCTATGCGCTGCAGATCGCGCCGTGGCTTTACCGCTTCTGGCGGGCCTGTTCACCAAGGGCTGTTTCTGTATCTACAACCGCCCAGACGGCGCTGATGGACCTGTCGCGGGCTGAGCTGGAGCCGTTCCTCTCCTCCACCGGCACGCTGAGGATGCTGAGGAAGGACGGGAACCTGCAAGTCTATGAGAGCGAGGCCGAATTCCGCGCCTCACTGCCCGGGTGGCAGGCGCGGACAGCGCATGGAATCGAGTTCCTGCACATGGGTCTGGAGGAGATGGCGACGCTGCAACCCGGCCTCTCCCCTCGGTTCATCAAGGGCACCTTCACCCCCGGCTGGTGGTCCATTGCGGACCCAAAGCTGTATGTACAGGCGCTGGCCGACCGCTTCCGTGCCCAAGGCGGAACGATCCTACGGGCCGAGGTGGTGGGTCTGAAACCGCAGGACGGGGGCGTGTCTATACAGACTACCGGCGAGCCACTGACCGCTGACAAGGTCGTGCTTGCGGCCGGAGCCTTCTCGCACCGCATCGCTGCGACGTTGGGGGAACGCATCCCGCTGGAGACGGAACGCGGGTACAACACCACCCTGCCGCCGGACGCGCTGGACCTGCGCTGCCAGGTCACCTTCGGCGGGCATGGGTTTGTCATCTCGCGCCTGTCCACGGGCATCCGGGTGGGTGGAGCGGTGGAGTTGGGCGGGCTATCGCTGCCGCCCAACTACAAGAGGTCCGAGGCCATGTTGCGGAAGGCAAAGGCTTTTCTGCCAGCGCTGAAGACCGAAGGCGGGGTGCAGTGGATGGGCTTCCGGCCCTCACTGCCGGACAGCCTGCCTGCCATCGGGCGGTCGAAGGCGTCGCCGCATGTTCTCTATGCCTTTGGCCACGGACATCTTGGCCTGACCCAAAGTGCCGGGACCGCGCGGCTGATGGCGGACCTGTTGACCGACGCGCCGCCTGCGATCAACCTGATTCCGTTCTCTCCGCAGAGGTTCTGACATGGCTGTATACACGTTCTCCTGCCTCGACGGGCACACCTGCGGCAATCCGGTGCGGCTGGTGTCGGGCGGCGGCCCCCGGCTGGAGGGCGCGACGATGCTGGAGCGGCGAGCGCATTTCCTGAAGGAGTATGACTGGATCCGGACCGGACTGATGTTCGAACCCCGGGGGCATGACATGATGTCGGGGTCGATCCTGTATCCGCCGACGCGGGATGATTGTGATGTGGGGGTGCTGTTCATCGAGACCTCGGGCTGCCTGCCGATGTGCGGGCATGGGCTGATCGGGACGGTAACGATGGGGCTGGAGAATGGGCTGATTTCGCCGCGTGAGCCCGGGCGGCTTGCGGTGGATGCTCCGGCTGGACGCGTCGAGGTTTCGTATATACAGGACGGGCGGTTTGTGGAGGAAGTGCGGCTGACCAACGTGCCGGGTTTCCTTTATGCTGAGGGGCTTACGGCCGAAGTGGAGGGGCTGGGCGAGGTCGTGGTGGATGTGGCCTATGGCGGCAACTTCTATGCGATTGTCGAGCCGCAGAAGACCTTCCGCGACATGGCGGACCATACGGCGGGGGAGCTGGTGGGGTGGTCGCCGAAGCTGCGGACGGCGCTGAATGCGAAGTATGAGTTCGTGCATCCGGAGCATCCGCAGATCAGGGGGCTGAGCCATATCCTGTGGACGGGCAAGCCCACGGTGCCGGGGGCCCATGCGCGTAACGCCGTGTTTTATGGGGAAAAGGCGATTGACCGCAGCCCTTGCGGAACGGGGACCTCGGCCCGGATGGCGCAGTTGGCGGCGAAGGGGAAGCTGGCCGTCGGGGACGAGTTCCAACATGAGAGCATCATCGGGTCGATCTTCAAGGGGCGGGTTGAGGCCTCTGTGACCGTTGCTGGGAGGGACGCGATTGTGCCCTCCATCGCCGGGTGGGCGCGGCAGACGGGGATCAACACGATCTTCATCGACGACCGCGATCCGTTTGCGCGTGGGTTTGTGGTGAAATAAGCGCTGGCCCGGCGTTCGGTTTGTTACATCAAGGGGTTGGCTGCAAATACGGCGGCTACCTTGCGTCTACATCGCGTCTACAGGTCATGCATGTTTTCAAAAACGCTATCTGGAGTAGTGAGTTCGACTAAAATATCTGCACCGAGATGTATTTGTTCTTCAAGGCTATCTGATAGGGTTAGCTTATGCTCGCTATAGAAC
>JBJTSJ010000182.1:0-2531 GCA_046076605.1 Tabrizicola sp. | reverse complement strand
GAACAGATTGTTCAAAGCCAACTACTTGGCCACCACATTTCACCAGAAGTTAGAGAAATCGGCAGCGAGGTTTTATCTTGCTTCGTGCTCGGCCCTCGCAGTTCTGACTCTGACGCTCGGGGTCAAAGCCCCACTTGAATTGTCATTGCCCTTGATGCTCACTGTGGTGATCTCTGGACTAGCAATACTCTCACTTGCTGGCGCAATGAGCGGCGCGAATTCCATTGCGCTGGCAATCACTTGCTCAATCGCCCTAGCTTTTGCAGGTTCCCTTGCAGTTCCAAACTGGATCGCAATTGTGTGTGGGCTGCTGACATTCATAATCGGAATAGTTGCTGTCCCGACCATTCCCGCCCAATTCTCGCGAAACTCGCAAGGTGGCATGGGATATATAGTCTTTACCACATTTCTTTTGGTAGTCCTACTAGCTGCTTCACTAACAGTCGCCTTTCCCGCCAAGATGGTCTTTATGATATCTATATGGTTGTTTCTTGCCGTGTTTCCCCTTCTCAACGCCGTCTTCGACTGGCTCTCCTACGGCCTGACGATCTGGCTGATCCGCGAAGGCAATCGGCGAAAGGGGCTGTGGACCCTGGCCTACTGGTTGATCGACGCCGCCGTCGCTGCGATCCTGTTCTTCTTCCTGTCGCTGACGCTTACCTGTGTCATCGGCTGGACGAACCTTGCCCTTGCGTCGCCGGTCATCGATCTAAATGAACTCTTCGCCGGTCTGACCGAACCCTCAACGCGGGGCGCGCATTTCTGGGTCGCGGGCATGATCTTTTCCACCCTCGTGCCAACCGTGGTTCACCTCTGCATCGTTGCCTTGTCCGCGATCACCTGGGTTCCGCCGCAGCTCCGGAACTGGTGCGAGACGGGGATCGGCCTGCGCCATGCCAGCGGGCAAGCGTTTGCCCTATCGGCGATCGTCGTCTCAGCCCTTTACGCGGCCTACGCTCTGGCGGTTACTTGGGGGTTTTTCAAACTGGCCGGTGTCATCTTGGCAGCCGTATCGGCCGCGATCCCGTGGTATTTGCGCCTGGTTGAAACCTGCGCACAGGCGCTTGGCGCGATGTAAAAACCCGGCGGACGCTACCCGCCCTTGCGGCCCCCGGCCCCGGGCGGATAGAATGCCCAGCAACTTCTGAATGGCGGAGAACGGGATGTCCTGGACGGATGAGCGGGTCGAGACGCTCAAGCGCATGTGGAACGAGGGCCAGTCGGCCAGCCAGATCGCCAAGGAACTGGGCGGGGTCACCCGTAATGCGGTGATCGGCAAGGTGCACCGGCTGGGCCTGTCGAACCGGGTTGGCGGCAAGGACGACGAGGACGAGGCGGCTCCCGCCCCGGCCCCGGCGGCGGCCAAGCCGGAACCGGCTGCACGCCCGGAACCCGCCCCGCGCGCCGAGGCTCCGCGCCAGCCCGCCCCGTCCGCCCCGGCCGCGGCCCCGGCATCGAACGTGACGCCCCTGCCCGTGCGCAAGGCGATCATCCCGGCAGGCCAGCCCCTGCCGCCGCAGCCCAGCCTGAACGAGATCAGCCCCGAAGCGCTCGCCTCTGTCCGCGAGGTGGAAAAGCGCGCCAAGAAGCTGACGTTGATGGAACTGACCGAACGGACCTGCAAATGGCCGATCGGCGACCCCGCGACCGAGGATTTCTGGTTCTGCGGCCTGCCCTCCTTGCCCGGCAAACCCTATTGCGAGGCGCATGTCGGCGTGGCCTTCCAGCCGATGAGCGCCCGGCGCGACCGCCGCCGCTAGGCCCGTCCGGTCATTGGGAACGGAATTAGGGCTGGCGGGTTTGTGATGCCAGCCCGGTCCGATGCCCGATTGCGTCCGGATGCCTTGCCGCTAGAGTGCCCGTCCATGCCCGCACCCAACGCCGATACACTCGCCGCGGCTGCCAAGGCCGCCAGTGCCAAAGGCGCGCCGCCGGTGCATCTGTGGAACCCGCCGTTCTGCGGCGATATCGACATGCGCATTGCGCGTGACGGCACCTGGTTCTACCTCGGCACCCCCATCGGCCGGGCGCCGTTGGTCAAGCTCTTCTCCTCGATCCTGAAGCGCGAGGGGGAGGATTTCTTTCTGGTCACCCCGGTCGAAAAGGTCGGGATCAAGGTCGACGACGCCCCGCTTCTTGCACAGGACTTCGACGTGCAGGGCAAAGGCCGCGACCAGGTGCTGACCTTCACCACGAAGACCGAGGACGTGGCAGTGCTGGGCCCCGACCATCCTCTGCGGGTCGATCGCGACCCTGCGAGCGGTGAGCCCTCGCCCTACATCCTGATCCGCAGCAATCTCTGGGCGTTGATCGACCGGAAATCCTTTTATCGGCTGATCGATCTTTGTTGCCATGAGCTGCATGACGGGCATAAGTGGTTCGGACTGTGGTCCTCGGGGCAGTTCTTCCCGGTTATCCCTTCGTCGGAATTGCCCTGATCGAAATGCCCCGCTTTGCCGCCAACCTGACCTATCTCTTCACCGAGGTTCCCACGCTTGACCGGCCCGACTGGGCGGCGCGCTGCGGTTTCG
>JBJTSJ010000181.1:0-7609 GCA_046076605.1 Tabrizicola sp. | reverse complement strand
GGAGTACTACCGTGGCCGGGGGGAGCCGTTCAAGCTGGAGCTTCTGGACCGGATCCAGGAGGGTGAGGACATCCGGATGTACTGGCATGGGGCCTGGCAGGACCTGTGCCGGGGGCCGCATCTGCAGCACACGGGGCAGGTGCCGGCGGATGCGTTCAAGCTGACGCATGTCGCGGGGGCCTATTGGCTGGGCGATGCGTCCCGCCCGATGCTGCAGCGCATCTATGGCGTGGCGTTCAAGAACCGCGACGACCTGAAGGCTCACCTCACGATGCTGGAAGAGGCCGCCAAGCGCGACCACCGCAAGCTTGGCCGCGAGATGGAGCTGTTCCATCTGCAGGAAGAAGCGCCGGGGATGGTCTTCTGGCATCCGAATGGCTGGACGATCTACCGCCAGCTTGAGGATTACATGCGCGGCCGTCTGCGGCAGGCGGGCTACAAGGAAAGCAATACTCCGCAGGTCGTGGACCGCGTCTTGTGGGAGAAGTCGGGCCACTGGGAGGCCTACCGCGAGAACATGTTTATCGTGGAGGTCGACGAAGAAGGCGCCAAGGAAAAGCGGATCAACGCGCTGAAGCCGATGAACTGCCCCTGCCATGTGCAGGTGTTCAACCAGGGGCTAAAGAGCTACCGCGACCTGCCGCTGCGGCTGGCGGAGTTCGGGTCGTGCCATCGGTATGAGTCGTCAGGCTCGATGCACGGGCTGATGCGAGTGCGCGGGTTTACGCAGGACGACGCGCATATCTTCTGCACGGAAGACCAGATCGGCAGCGAATGCGAAAGCTTCATCCGGTTGCTGGCAAGCGTCTACAAGGACCTTGGCTTCGACGGGTTCGAGATCAAGTTCTCCACCCGCCCCGATGTCCGCATCGGCAGCGATGAGACCTGGGACAAGGTGGAAGGCATGCTGGAGGCGGCGGTCAAGGCCGCGGGCGTGCCATTTGAGATCGACCCCGGCGAAGGCGCTTTTTACGGGCCGAAGCTGGACTTCAAGCTGACCGATGCCATCGGCCGCAAATGGCAGTGCGGCACCTTCCAGGTCGACCCGAACCTGCCTACGCGGCTTGGTGCGGAATACGTAGGCGAGGACGGTGGCAAGCACCGGCCCTACATGCTGCACCGCGCGATCCTGGGGTCGTTCGAACGCTTCATCGGCATCCTTCTGGAGAACTACGCGGGCAAGCTGCCGTTCTGGCTGGCGCCGCGGCAGGTGGTGGTGGCGTCCATCGTCTCGGACGCCGACGCTTATGTGCACGAAGTGGTCGCTGCGCTGCGCAAGGCGGGCGTCCGGGCCGAGGCCGACGTGCGGAACGAGAAGATCAACTACAAGGTGCGAGAGCACTCGGTTGGAAAAGTTCCTGTGATCCTGGCCATCGGGATGCAGGAGGTCGAGGCGAAAACTGTTTCAGTTCGGCGCCTGGGCGAGACCCGGACTGAAACGATCACGATGGATCAGGCAGTCTCAACCTTCGGGTTCGAGGCACTGCCCCCGGCCAGTGCCTGAGTTTAAAGTTCTGATTTGATTAGGAAAGCCCTGTCCGCGCGGCGGGGCTTTCTGGTTTTCTGCACCTGCGACAACCTGTCACGAAGCCGTGGCTCACGGCCCCGTGCGTCGCTTGTGAACGTAGCGGGGGGCTAGTCCTTGAGCAGTCGCAAGGGATGCGACGATCAACTCAAGGGATGCTCACCATGTCTTATCAATCGAAATCGCTTGTCATCGCCGGTGCTCTCTGTGCCGCGCTGTCGTCGGTCGCCACCGTGGCCTCGGCCGAGGGCGAGAAGGAGAAGTGCTTCGGCGTGGCACTCGCCGGGCAGAACGACTGCGCTGCGGGCGAGGGGACGACCTGCGCCGGGACCTCGAAGGTCGATTACCAGGGCAACTCGTGGAAATACGTCCCGGCCGGGACCTGCCTGACCATGGAACTGCCTGCGGACATGGACGGGATGATGCGTAAGGGCTCGATGGAAGCGCTGGACCGCGACCTGCCGAAGGCGTGACCGTTTCCCCCGGCCTTTCGGGGCCGGGGGCATTTCCCAGGGGGACGCGATGTTGGACATGACGAAAGGGCTGCCCGCGACGCCGGGCGTGGGATACAAGCCGCAGCATTTCGCGGCGATCCTGACCGATGCCGCGCCGGTTGGCTGGCTGGAGATTCATGCCGAAAACTACATGGGTGAGGGCGGCCGCCCGCTGGCCCAGTTGCGCCACCTGGCCGAGCGGTTTCCGATTTCCGCGCATGGGGTGGGCCTGTCGATCGGGGGCGAGGGGCCCCTGGACCGAGATCACCTGCTGCGCCTGAAGGCGCTGTGCGACTGGCTGAACCCGGCGAGTTTTTCCGAGCACCTGGCCTGGTCGACGCATGACGGGGCCTTTCTGAACGACCTCTTGCCGGTGCCCTATACGGCCGTGACACTGGCGCGGGTCTCTGACCATATCGACGAGGTGCAGGCGGTTCTGGGGCGGCGGATGCTGTTGGAGAACCCCTCGACCTATCTGGCCTTTGCCGAGACGGCGATGGGCGAGGTGGAGTTCCTGAGCGAGATCGCACGGCGGACGGGCTGCGGCTTGCTGCTGGATGTGAACAACGTCTACGTCTCGGGCACCAATCAGAATTATGATCCGGTGGCCTATCTGGACGCCTTCCCGCTGCATCTGGTGGGAGAGGTGCATCTGGGGGGCCATGACGAGGACCGGGACGACGAGGGGCGCAGGCTGCTGATCGACAGCCATGGCGCCGAGGTGGTGGACCCGGTCTGGGCGCTTTACGCGCGGGTGATCGGCAAGGCGGGGCCTTTGCCTACGCTGATCGAATGGGACACTGACGTGCCGGACTGGCCGGTGCTGGCGGCCGAAGCGGGCCGGGCGGCGCGCGTTCTGGAGGGCGTGCGATGAGCCAGGCGGCTTTTGCGGCGGCGCTTCTCGACCCCGAGGCGGCGGTGCCGGGCGGGGTTGTGGACCCTTGGGGTCAGCCCGCGCCGAAACGGTTCTCGGTCTACCGCAACAACGTGGCGGGGTCGCTGACCCGGGCGCTGGAGGCAGCGTTTCCGACGGTGCAGAGGCTGGTGGGCGATGTATTCTTCGCGGCCATGGCGGGGGTCTACCTGCGCGCGCATCCGCCCCGGTTGCGGATGCTGATGCTGTATGGCGAGGCGATGCCCGGCTTTCTGGAGGGTTTCGCGCCGGTGGCGTCGCTGGGCTATCTGCCGGACGTGGCGCGGGTCGATCAGGCGATGCGGGAAAGCTACCACGCGGCGGACAGCCAGCCCCTGCCCGAGGCCGAGTTCCAGCGCCTGCTGGGTGAGGATATTGCGGACCTGCGATTGCGCCTGGCCCCGTCCTTGCGGCTGGTGCGGTCGCGCTGGCCTGTGGTGTCGATCTGGGAGGCCAATCATGACGGCGGACCCGCTCCGCGCGCGGTTGCCGAAGATGCACTGATCCTGCGGCCCGAATTCGACCCGCGACCCCATCGGCTGCCCGCGGGGGGCGCTGCCTTCGTGTCCGCGCTTTTGCACGGGAAGCCGCTGGGAGAGGCGGTCGAGGCCGCTGGGGCGCTGGACCTGTCTGCCATGCTGGCCCTGCTGATCCAGGGCCGCGCCATTACCGGAGTATCCGCATGACCCGCCTTCTGTCCCTGCATGCCGGTTTCGCCCGCCTGCTTGACCGCCCCGCCGACTGGCTGTTGCCGACGCTTGCCCGCCTGGTCTTTGCTGGGGTGCTCTTGTCCTATTTCTGGGCCTCGGCCCTGACCAAGTTCGCGGGGCCCTTCACGCCTTCGACCGGGGCCTATGGCCAAATCTTCCCCCGCGCCTTCGATGCCGTAGGCTTTGACGAGTCGCAGCTTGGCCTTTGGCACCGGGCGGTGGCGCTTGCCGGAGCCTATGCCGAGCTGATCCTTCCCGCGTTGATCGTCCTGGGCCTGTTCACGAGGGCAGCGGCGCTGGGGATGGTGGGGTTCGTGCTGGTGCAAAGTCTGACCGATATCTTTGGCCACGGGGTCGGTGCCGGGGCCTGGTTCGACCGCGCTTCGGACGGGGTGATCCTGGACCAGCGGGCGTTCTGGATCCTGCTACTTGCCGTTTTAATCAGCAAGGGTCCGGGGCCACTTTCGGCGGATCGCATCCTTGGGGTTGAGCCTGCTCGCCTTGCGGCTTGATTTTCGGCGAATCCTTGGCATCATCGCCACAGTGACGACAGATTTCCTGACCGGCTCTCGGAACGAAGCCCTGGAAGACCTGGTGGCACGGCTTGCGGTAATGGCGCCGCAGGGGGTTCTGAGAGGAGAAGTGAATGCCGACAGGCACCGTGAAGTGGTTCAATTCGACCAAGGGCTATGGCTTCATCGCGCCGGATGACGGCGGCAAGGACGTGTTCGTGCACATCTCGGCCGTGGAACGCGCGGGGCTGAAGGGGCTGAGCGACAACCAGAAGATCGGCTACGAGCTGCAGTCGGGCCGCGACGGCAAGCAGTCGGCTGGCGATCTCCGCCTGCTTTAACTGGTCAGCGCGGCTTCGGTCGCGCTGTCCCAACCGAGGTACCAGCGATCCCCATCGTGGATGACCGGCCGTTTCATGACGGTCGGCTGCGCCATGATCTGCGCCTCGGGGTCTGAGGCTTTCAGGAAATCGTTGAAGCTGCGGTAGGTGGTGGACTGCTGGTTCACGGCCTTCGACCCGAACTCATGCACGATGCGGTCGACTTCAGATTGCGTCATCGGGGCAGCCCGGATGTCGCGGAAAGTTACCTCTTTTCCGGCGGCTTGCAGGGCCTTCATCGCCTTCTTGCAAGTGTCGCAGGTGGGGATGCCATAGAGGATCATCTTCTCTCCTTGTCCGCGCCGGGCGGAATTCGAATGTCTATTGGTTTCAGTCGGTTGCCCGTCGGCATTTCCCGACTGGTACCACATCTCAACTGGGGCCGCAAAGGGGTCAGCCGTGGATCATCCGGGTGATCGTCACCCCTGCCCAGGCTGAAAAGGCGGTGAGGGTCCCGCCCCAGAGCGTGTCGGTCGCCACCATCGTCCAATGCCAGTCCTTCATCACGGCCCAGGAGGTGAACTCGTAGGTGCCGTAGGCCATGAGGCCGATGATGAGCGCGGGAAGGACGATCGGCGCGCCGGTCTTCAGGGCCGGGAGCGAGACGAGGTAGACCAGGCCTGCGACGTAAGCCAGGTAAAACAGTGCGGCGGGGGCGAGGCGGATGGGTTCGGCGAGAAGCGGGCCAATGTGACGGGTGAAGAGCGGCTTCATCACCAGGGTCAGCATGATCGCGTCGAGGATCAGGAAGACGGCGGCGGTGGCGACGTAGAGCGTGAGGGTCATTGGCGGGCTCCTTCGGCGGAAAAGGTAATACAGAAGCCAGTCCGGACCAGTGCCTGCTTGCAACCATCCCCGAATCTGCGCGTTATCCAAGGGAAATGCGGCATAGACCGTGCGTGAGATGAGGAAGAGCGATGCGGACCCTGACCCTGCCCCTGATACTGGCGACAAGCCTTGCCATGACGGCCCCGGCCCCGGCTCAGGACCTGGAGGACATCATCGGCGGAATCGCCGACAGCCTGCTGCAGCAGGAGATGGACAAGCAGGCCTACATCGCGGCGCAGAATGCGAACACGGTGGCGGCCTACCAGAGCTATCTGAGGAAATATCCCAAGGGGATCTACCGGGCGAACGCCGAGCGTGCCATCGCGCGGCTGGGCGGACCCGTCGACGGAACGGTGGATGCAGCAGCGGCGGCCGAGGCGAAGCTGGGGATCACGCGAACGCAGCGGGTGGCGGTGCAGCGGGAACTCACGCGGCTGGGCTATCCGACGGGCGGGACGGATGGGGTCTGGGGCCGGAACACCCGGTCGGCGATCGCGACCTGGCAGCGTGACCGGGGAGAGAAGGTGACGGGCTACGTAACCGAGGCGCAGCTGCGAGTCTTGGTTCGCGGGGCGGTGGTGGTGCCGCCGGACGAAGTCGATCCGGGCGCGCTGACCCCGACGGAGATCGAGGCGAGCCTGAAGCTGACCCGCACGCAGCGGGGCACGATCCAGAAGCAGCTGATCACGCTCCGCTATGATGCTGGGGTGGCGGACGGGCTGTGGGGGGCGAAGACCAGGGCGGCGATCAAGGCCTGGCAGAAGGCCAACAAGAAGACCCAGACGGGCTATGTGACGGCGGCGCAGGTCAAGCTGATCGCCGACCAGGCCGGGAAGGTGGCGCCGCCGCCGCCCACCAACGAGGCGGCGCTGGAGGAGCAGCTGCTGCAGCTGTCGGTCGAGGAGCGGGCCGACCTGCAGGCGCGGCTGATCCGGCTGGGCTATGATACGGGCCGCAGCGACGGGACCTTCGGCAACGCGACACGGCGGGCGATCTGGGCCTGGCAGGCGGACCAGGGCGAGCCCGTCACCGGCTTTCTGACGGCCGACCAGGTGCGGCTGATCTGGGAGCAGACGGGGCGGTAGGGGCCGCAAAGGATTCCGCTGTCCACGGTGGACATTTTCGGATTATCGTTCGGGTCCAAGGGTTTGCGCGTGGGCGTTAGGGGTTTGTTAGGGGGGTGGTTAACGGCCTGTTAGCCAGCCTTCGCCTTGTCCCGCAGCCAGTCGGCAAGGTCGCCATCCTCCATCAGCCCTTGGGCGCAGCGGATGACGATCTGGCCGATTTCTTCGGTGGTCAGGTCTTCCGGTCGTTGAGGGCTGCGAAGAGTTCGTCAAAGGAGTCGTAGCCGGGGTGCGCCGGATCGGCCCATTCGGGATGGGCGAGTTCGGCGGGGATCAGGTAGGCCACGACCTCGGAGCTTTTCAGGATCGCCGTAGGTTGCCCCTTGGCCCGCGCCAGGACTTTGTGCGGCTCACGCAGTTCGGTCATCGTGGCGATGTGGGGGGTGAGGAGGCGGGTCATGGTTCGTGTCCTATGATGTGCGGTAGAATGTATATTACAATGTGGATTTTTGCAAGGGCGAGCACCGGCACCGCGCGCCCCTGCGCGTGGGGCGACAGCGGTCCAGTGGACTGGTTTCAGGCGCGAGGGGCCGGGTGGGGTTGCGAGGGCCGGGCGGGCGGTGGGTTTGGCGTCATCCCTGCGGAGGCGGTGATCCGGATGGTCGTGGAAGATAAAGGGTCCCCGCCTTCGCGGGGATGACAGGGGGGAGAGAGGAGCACGGGTTGGTCGGGTGGTGGGGGTCCGCCCCGGCCTTGAGCCAGGGTCCCTGGTGGACGCCGAGGTCCCGGGTCAGGCCCGGGACGGGGTTGGTCGGGTGTCCGCCGGAGGGACCGTGTTCGTCATAGCACCGCGATGCGGGTGGGGTGGCATGGAAAGGTGGGGTTTGGGGCGATGGCGGGAGTTGGGGCAGGCCCGGACCTACGGATTCTATTGCTCCAAGCAATCATGGATAGATGTGGCGCGCACAAAGTAGCTAAGGCCGGAATGAACGCCATCCGCGCGATCCTCCGCTGAACGGTAGTGGCCGCACACCACGCCAAGCACTCTCGGAGGCCGATGTAGTTCTTTTGCATGCCACGAACCGTCTGCCCACCCTTTTTGCAAAGATATAAGTGGAGCGCCGGAGAAACCGCGTTGGGCGAAGCTATCTAGAACCCCGTAGTTCTTGCCCAGAAATCCATC
>JBJTSJ010000180.1:0-4491 GCA_046076605.1 Tabrizicola sp. | reverse complement strand
GGGCCGTTCTTGGCGCCGCGCAGGCGGTGGAGCCGCCAAGACTCGACCGCCCGCTGATCGGGATGACCTCGCTCGGCTCCTCTTGCCTCAAGTACATGAAGCGCCTGCACCCCGAACTGACGAAACGCGGCTATGACATCGCCGTCTTCCACACCACCGGCATGGGCGGCATGGCCTTCGAACGGCTGGCCTCCGAAGGCACTTTCGCCTGCGTGATGGACTTTTCGCTGCAGGAACTGGTCAACATGCTGCACGGCTCCTTGGTCAGCGCCGGGGCCGACCGGCTGACCGGCGCGGGACGCAGCGGGACGCCGCAGCTGGTGGCCCCGGGGGCGGCGGACATCCTGGACCTCGCCGGATGGCAGCCGATCCCGCCCCGCTTTCAGGACCGCCCGTTCCACGAACACAACCGCCTGATCAAGAGCGTCGGCTTCAACGCCGAGGAACGCCGCGGCCTGGCCCAGGCCATCGCCGATCGGCTGGCCGCCGCCAAAGGCCCGACGCATTTCTTCCTGCCCAAGGGCGGGATCGAGGAATGGGACAAGCCGGGCGAAGCCGCGCATGACCCCGAGGGCCTCGCCGCCTTCACCGAAGCCGCCGAAGGTGCGCTGAAAGGCCGGGTCGACCACACCGTCCTCGACTGCCACATCAACGACGCGGCCTTCTGCGACGCGGTGCTGGCCAAGCTTGACGAATGGGTCGCCGCCGGGATCGTCCCGAAGGGCTCGGCCTAGGCTTTCCCCCGCAACTGGAACCGCTGGATCTTCCCGGTCTGCGTCTTCGGCAGCGCCGTGGTGAACACCACGCTGCGCGGATACTTGTAGGGCGCGATGACCTTTTTCACGTGGTCCTGCAACAGCTTGACCATCAGCGCGTCGCCCACCTGCCCCGGCGCCAGCACCACATGCGCCTGCACGATCTGGCCCCGCTCCTCATCCGCAAGGCCCACCACCGCGCATTCCAGCACCGCCGGGTGCTGCAACAACGCCGCCTCCACCTCTGGCCCCGCGATGTTGTAGCCCGCCGACAGGATCATGTCGTCCGACCGGGCGGCGAAGTGGAAATAGCCGTCCGCGTCCTGCCAGAAGCTGTCCCCCGTCAGGTTCCAGCCGTCCCGCACATAAGCCCCCTGCCGGGCATCAGACATGTAGCGACACCCCGTCGGCCCCCGCACCGCCAGCCGCCCGACCTCTCCCCTCGGCTTCTCGCGCATCTCGTCATCGACGATCAGCGCCTCATACCCCGTCACCGGCTTCCCCGTGCAGCCCGGACGGTGATCGTCGAAGCGGTTCGAGATAAAGATATGCAGCATCTCGGTCGCCCCGATCCCGTCCAGCATCGGCTTGCCGGTCTTCGCCTGCCACTCCTCGTACACCGGCGCGGGTAGCGTCTCGCCCGCCGATACCGCCGCCCGCAAGGACGACAGGTCCGCCCCCTCGTCCATCGCCTTCAGCATCACCCGATAGGCCGTGGGCGCGGTGAAACAGATCGTCGCCCGGTGTTCCTGGATCATCGCCACCATGTTCGGGGGTGAGGCCTGCTCCAACAACGCCGCCGCCGCGCCAAATCGCAGCGGGAACACCGCCAGCCCGCCCAAACCAAACGTAAACGCCAGCGGAGGGCTGCCGATGAACACGTCCTCGGGCGTCACCCCCAGCACCTCGCGCGCATAGCCGTCGGCGATGATCAGAAGGTCACGGTGGAAATGCATCGTGGCCTTCGGCTCACCCGTCGTGCCCGAGGTGAAGCCCAACAGAGCCACGTCATCGCGGCCCGTCTTCACCGCCTCGAACCGCACCGGTTTCTTCAGCGCCACCCGGTCCAGTTCCGCATCGTGGTTGGCCGTCCCGTCAAAGCCCACGATGGTCTGCAGGAAGCCACTGTCCTTGCCGCAGATAACCAGCTCCTCCATCAGCCGCGTGTCGCATAGCGCATGGCTGATCTCGGCCTTGTCGACGATCTTGGTCAGCTCGCCCGCCCGCAGCATCGGCATGGTGTTCACCACCACCGCCCCCGCCTTTGTCGCCGCCAGCCAGCAGGCCACCATAGCCGGGTTGTTCGCGCTGCGGATCAGCACCCGGTTGCCGGGCTTGACCCCGTAATCCTCGACCAGCGCATGAGCGATCCGGTTCGACCAGTCCGACAGCTCCTTGTAGGTCCGGCTGCGCCCGTTGCCGATCAAGGCGGTGTGGTCCCCGAACCCCCGTTCGACCATCCGGACGGTCAGTTCCACGCCCACGTTCAGCCAGTCCGGATAGTCGAAACTCCCCAGCCGGATCTCCGGCCAATCCTCCGGCGCCGGAAGCCGGTCCCGCGTGAATGTGTCCAGATGTCCTGTCGGTCCAAGCATTGCGGGGTCCTCCCAAACCCTGCGCCGTCACTTCGGAATGACGGCCGTCGCCTCGATTTCCACCTTGGCCCGGTCCTCGACCAGCGCCACCACCTGCACCAGCGCCATCGCCGGATAGGTCCGCCCGATCACGGCCTTGTAGACCGCGCCCAGCTCTTTCAGGCTGCCCAGGTATTCGCGCTTGTCGGTCACGTACCAGGTCAGCCGCACCAGATGCTCCGGCCCCGCGCCCGCCTCGGCCAGTACCTCGACGATGGACTTCAGCGCCTGTTCCACCTGGCCGACGAAGTCGTCCGTCTCGAACTCCTGCTGGGCGTTCCAGCCGATGATCCCGCCGGTGAACACCATCCGCCCCTCGGCCGCCACGCCATTGGAGTAGCCCCGCGCCGCCTTCCAGTGCCTGGGGTGAAGGACCTCATGCATCCTGCGTCTCCTTGTAGGCTTCCAGCGCCGCCCGCATCTCCTGTGGCCAGGGCGCGGCCTTCATGCCGTCGATCCACGCGAGCGTCATTCCGACCCGCAGCCGCAGCCCATCCGACCCGTGCCCCTCGATCCACATCTTCACCGAGGACCCGCCGACCTTCTCGACCGTCAGCGTGAACCGCACCTTGTCGCCCAGGCGTGAGGGCTTCTGAAACACCGCCGCCATCGCCACCGTCGGCACGCCGTTGTCGGCGCCGAAGTGCATGGACGCGAAGGAACGACCGACCACATCGGCGAAGAAGTTCTCGATGACCGAGTTCACAATCTCGAAATAGCGCGGATAGAAGACGATCCCCGCCGGGTCGCAATGGTTGAACTCGATCTGGATGATCCGTTCGTACGTCATCCCAGAAGGCTCCGCGCGATGATGATGCGCTGGACGTCGCTGGCGCCTTCATAGATCCGCAGCGCCCGGATCTCGCGGTAGAGACTCTCCACGGCGAACCCGAGCCGGACCCCGTCGCCGCCATGCAGCTGCACCGCCATGTCGATGACCCTCTGCGCGGCCTCGGTGGAATACAGCTTCGCCATCGCCGCTTCACGGCTGACCCTTTGCGCGCCTTGGTCCTTCACCCAGGCCGCCCGATAGACCAGCAGGGCCGAGGCATCGATCTCCAGCGCCATGTCGGCCAGATGCCCCTGCACTAGCTGCAACTCGCTCAAGGCTTGGCCCTGGATGCGCCGCCCTTGCGTCCTCACCAAAGCCTCGTCCAGCGCCCGCCGCGCAAAGCCCAGCGCCGCTGCACCCACCGTTGAGCGGAACACGTCCAGCACCGACATCGCGATCTTGAACCCCTCGCCTGGCTTGCCGATCAGCGCCGCCTCCGGCAGCTCCACCCCGTCCAGCCGCAGATGGGCCAGCGGATGCGGCGCCATCACCTCGATCCGGCTGACCACCTCCAGCCCCTGGGTTGCCGCAGGCAAAAGGAACGCCGACAGCCCCTTGGCACCCGGAGCTTCCCCCGTCCGCGCGAAGATCACATAGACATCGGCGATCCCGCCGTTCGAGATATAGGTCTTCTCCCCCGACAGCCGCCAACCGCCCTGCACCCGCTCGGCCACCGTCGCCGTCGCCGCCACGTCCGACCCCGACCCCGGTTCCGTAAGCGCGAAGCCGGAAATCGCCTGCCCGGCCCGCGTCCGCGAAAGCCATTCCCGCTGCTCCGCCGTCCCGAACAGGGACACCGCGCCCATTCCCAGCCCCTGCATCGCAAAGGCAAAGTCCGCCAGCCCGTCATGCCGCGCCAGCGTTTCGCGGATCAGGCAGAGGCTGCGCACATCCAGCCGCTCTCGCTCTCCCGCGCCGGAATGCGTAAGCCACCCCCCGGCTCCCAGCGCCGCGACCAAGCCCCGGCACGCCGCGTCCACATCCGCATGGGAAACCGGCAGATGGGCCGCGCACCAAACCTCCAGCGCCTCCGCCAACTCGCGATGGTGGGGCTCGAAGAACGGCCAGTCCAGAAAGCTACGATCCACGTCTTTCTCTTCTCCAAATATCCTCCGGGGGTCCGGGGGTGGAAAACCCCCGGTCCGCCGTCAGTCCCCCTGAAACACCGGCTGTTCCTTGGCCACGAACGCCCGATAGGCCCGCTCGAAGTCCCTGGTCTGCATGCAGATCGCCTGCGCCTGAGCCTCGGCCTCGATCGCCTGCTCCAGCC
>JBJTSJ010000179.1:0-3522 GCA_046076605.1 Tabrizicola sp. | reverse complement strand
CCCGAATTCGCCAAGGCCGCCAAGGCCCTGATCGGCCAGGCCCGGCTGATGAAGCTGAACACCGAGGACCACCCTCAGATCTCGGCCCGCGCCGGCATTCGCGGCATTCCTGCGCTGATCCTCTATCGCAACGGCCGCGAGATCGCCCGCCTTGCCGGTGCCCGCCCCGCGGCCGACGTCGTGGCCTTCGTGCGCCAGCACGCCCACTGAACGCGCGCTGCCCCGGCTTGACTCTCTGCCGGAATTCGGATGAATACAGCCGCGCGGATGGGGCAGTAGCTCAGTTGGGAGAGCGTATCGTTCGCAATGATAAGGTCAGGGGTTCGATCCCCCTCTGCTCCACCATTCCTCCCCGGTTCATCGAACGCAATCCCCTCGTCGGCCCTGGCCGCTGACGCTTGGCCCTTGCGGACGGCTTCGCGGATCGCCCACAATGTCCGCAATATCGCAAGACGTCAGGTGCAACGCAGACGATGCTGACCACGATTACCCTTGGTGAATGGTCGTTCCAGGTCGACCCGCGCCCGCATCATCGCTTCTGGAAGCGGGTGAACAGCGGCGCTTGGGAGCCGGAGACCTATGCCATCTTCGACCGGCATATCGACGACCGGACCCTGTTTCTGGACATCGGCGCTTGGATCGGCTCGACCTCGCTTTACGGCGCGCAGCTGGCGCAACGCTGCGTGGCGTTCGAACCGGACCCGGTGGCCTTTGCCGAACTGTCGCGCAATGTGGACCAGAACCGGCAGGCCGACTGGATCGGCAAGCTGCAGATCCATGAACGCGCGATCAACCGGGACGGCCAGTCCTTCACGCTTGGCGGCGTCGGAGAGGGGGCGGATTCGACCTCCAGCGCGCTGTTTCCTGACCGCGACAGCCAGTGGACCGTGCAGGCCCTGCGCCTGCCCGATGTGCTGGCCGAACACCGGGCCGAGGGCCAGCCGGTTTTCCTGAAGATCGATATCGAGGGCGGCGAATATGACCTGATCCCGGCGATTTCGGATATGCTCGCCGATCCCCTGGTCACCGCTTACATCTCGTTCCACCCGAAGATGCTGCGCAAGTCGCTGGCGGCGGGCAGCGAGGATGAGGGCTGGAAAGCCGCCTATGTCGACCGGCATCGCAGCGTCCTCGACAGCCTGCCCTGGTCGCGCTGGATCGGGCTGAGCAACGGTGATCCGGTCACCCGCCCACAGCTGGACCGCAGCTTGCGCCGCCGCTTTGGCTTTCCAGAGGAATTGCTGATCCGGTCCCCCTGAAATCAGGGCCAGACCTGATCCGGGTCAGGCAAGGGGATCGCGTCCAGAAGGCTGCGCGTGTACTCGGCCTGGGGTGCGAAGAACAGCTGCGCCGTCGGGGCGTTCTCCACGATCACGCCGTGGTGCAGCACGATGGTCCGGCTGCACAGACGGCGGATCACCGACAGATCGTGGCTGATGAAGGCCAGGGTCAGCCCCAGGTCCTTGACCAGTTGCTCCAAGAGGCTGAGGACCTGCGCCTGTGAGGACACATCGAGGCCCGAGACGATCTCGTCGGCCAATATGAAATCCGGCCGCAGCGCGATGGCGCGGGCGATGCCGACCCGCTGGCGCTGACCGCCCGACAGCTCGTGCGGATAGCGGCTGGCAAAGCTTTGCGGCAGGCCGACATGGTCCAGGGCCTCCAGCGCGCGGCGGGCGGGGTTGTCCAGCCGGTGCAGGGCCAGGGGGGCGGCGATCAGGTCCTTCACGCGGTGGCGCGGGTTCAGGGAACTCATCGGGTCCTGGAAGATCATCTGGAACCGCCGTCGCAAGGGGCGGAGGGCGGCCTCATCCAGATGCGTGATGTCGGTGCCGTCGAACCGCAGCACGCCCGACGACGGCTCCAGCAGCCGCACCAGCGCCCGGCCCAACGTCGACTTGCCCGAGCCGGAGCCGCCGACGATACCCAGGATCTCGCCCCGCGGAATGCTGAAGCTGAGACCCTTAAGGATCTCCAGCCGCGGGGCCGGGCCCAGCAGTGGCTTCTTCGTCATGTCGGCCAAGGACAGCCGAAGGTTCTCCACGGTGTATAGGTCAGCCATGCGACCCCCGGTCAAAGGCCGCCACTTCGGCGCGGACGGCTTCGATCACCGCCTCGGGCACGGGCTTCAGGCTGCTGTCGGGGTCGGTGTACTTGGGCGTCGCTGCCAGCAGCGCCTGCGAATAGGCGTGCGCAGAGTGCGAGAAGAACTGGCGGATGTCAGTATCCTCGACCACCATCCCGGCGTACAGCACCGACAGGCTGCGGCAGACCTTGGACACCACGCCCAAGTCATGCGTGACGAACAGAAGGGCCGTGCCATGCCGGGCCTGCATGTCGGAAATCAGCCGCAGGATCTGCTTTTGCACCGTCACGTCCAGGGCCGTCGTCGGCTCGTCCGCGACGATCAGCCTCGGCTCGGCCGCGAAGGCACTGGCGATCAGGATGCGCTGCCGCATGCCGCCCGACAGCTCATGCGGATAGCTGCGCAACACGCGGTCGGGGTCGGGGATCTGGACCTCGGCCAACAGCTCGGCCGCCCGGGAATTGGCGCGGGCGCAGTCCCAGCCCAGGATGTCGACCAGCCGGTCGGTGACCTGCGGCGCGATCCGGCGCGAGGGGTTCAGCGCGGTCAGCGGGTCTTGCGGGATCAGCGCGCAACTGGCCCCGATCCGGGTGCGGCGGTCCTTGGGGGGCAGCGCCAGCAGATCGACGCCGTCCAGAAGGATGCGCCCGGCCGTAACCTCGGCCGCGCGGGGCAGGATGCCCAGGATCGCCTTGCCGATCATCGACTTGCCCGCCCCGCTTTCGCCCACCAGCCCGTGCACCTGTCCAGCCGCCACCTGCAGCGACACCCGCCGCAAGAGGGGCGGGCCGTCCTTCAGCCGCACCGACAGGTTCTCGACGGTCAGAAAGCTCATCGCAGCACCGGGTCAAAGCGGTCCTTCAGCCCTTCGCCCAGCTGCGAAAAGGACAGGACCGTCAGGAACAGCGTGACCAGCGGGAAGACGATCACCCACCAGGCCTGATGGATGCTGGTGCGCCCTTCGGCGATCATGCCGCCCCAGGTCGGATCGTCGGTCGAGATCGACAGGTTCACGAAGGACAGGATCGCCTCGACGATCACCGCGATGCCCATCTCCAGCGTCAGAAGGACGACGATGGTCGGCAGCACATTGGGCAGGATCTCGCGGACCATGGTCGACAGCCGGGTGCGCCCCGCCACCTGGGCCGAGGCGACATAGTCCATCGCCCCCTGTGCCATCGCTTCGGCGCGGACGACGCGGGCAAAGCGCGTCCAGTCGATGACCACGATGGCCACAATCACCGAATGCAGCCCCGACCCGAGCACCGCGACGAGCAGGATCGAAAGCAGCACTGGCGGAAATGCCATCCAAACGTCGATGAGCCGCGAAACCAACGCGTCGAGCCAGCCGCCGAAATAACCGGCCAGCAGCCCCAGCGCCGTGCCCAGCACGCAGGCGAGGATGGCGGCCACCAAGGCAACAGTGAGCGCGATCC
>JBJTSJ010000178.1:0-4112 GCA_046076605.1 Tabrizicola sp. | reverse complement strand
GGGGTGAAGCACTGGCTCTGGCGGGCGGTGGATGCCAATGGCGATACGCTCGATATTCTCGTCCAGAAACACCGCAATGCCAAGGCTGCCAAGCGTTTTCTGGCAAGGCTGATCGCGCAATTTGGTCAACCAAGAGTCGTCGTTACCGACAAGCTGCGCAGCTACATCAAGCCAATTGCCCACCAAGCGCCCCATGCGGACCATCGCGCCCACAAGGGGCTCAACAACCGGATAGAGGGCAGTCACAGGCCAACTCGGCGACGAGAGAAGATCATGGGCCGGTTCAAGTCGCCCAGGCAGGCGCAGCGGTTCCTCGCCGCACATGACCAGATCAACACCATCTTCGGACCACGCCGCTACAAACTGAGCGCCATCTCATACCGCCACGCCCGGGCAGATGCTTTCTGTCTCTGGGCCGACTATGCCGCTGAACTGGCCGTCTGAAGGCGGCCACCTTGCATCACTGAAACCCACCAAAACAACTTGGCGATGCCGCGGCAAGACATCCTCCATCCCCTTACTTGCTTTGTGAAGTAGTTTTGACCGGCCTGTCAACCGGGCAATAGGGCTTGCGCAGCGGGAGGATGCCGGGGTCGGGTCAGCCGCGCGGCGGGAACATCCGGTAGTACAGCCAGTCGGGCAGGAAGTTGCCGCCCCGGAACAGCCAGCTGAAGACGGTGGGGAAGCTGATCTTGAAGCCGCCCGATGTCATGTGTCGGAACATGATGTCGGCTGCGGCGTCAGGGTCCATGATGAAGGGCATGGTGAAGTCGTTCTTCGCCGTCAGCCGGGTGCGGATGAAGCCGGGGTTGGCAAGCTGCACGGTGACGCCGGACTTGCGCAGGTCGGCATAAAGCGATTCCGCCAGCACCATGGTCCCCGCCTTCGACGCCGCATAGCCGATGGCCCCGGGCAAGCCCCGGAAACCGGAGAGGGAGCCGGTGATGACGATGTGCCCCCTGTCGCGCGCGGTCATCGGCGGCAACGCCACGCCCAGCACGCGGACAAGGCCGGAAAAATTGATGTCGGCCATCGCCTCGGCGGCCTTGGCGTCCCAGTCTTGCGCACGCATCGGCCAGTAGACCCCGGCCAAGAAGACCATGCCGTCGAGGTCGGGCAACTGGGCAGCGGCGGCCTGCACGCTGTCAGAGGAGCTCACGTCCACCGGCAGGATCGTTGCCGGGCCGGACAGACTTGCAGCAGCGGCTTTCAGGCTGTCTTCGCCGCGGGCCGAAAGCACCAGCTCGGCCCCCGCAGCACTCAGCTTCTGGGCAAGGGCAAGGCCCAGACCCTCAGATGCGCCGACGAGCCAATAGCGCTTGCCCTTGAACTCCCTCATTCCGCAGCGGCCAACTGGCGCTCTTCGGCGGCAACCGGGCGGATGGTGGCGACAAGTTCTGCCACCTTGATCCCGAACTTGCGGAACTGCGACCGGTTCATGATCGCGCCGTTTTCCAGAAGGTACATCCAGTCGGTCACGTCCAGCACATGCCCACCGGCCTCGGGCGTCAAGCGAATACGGTAGCGCAGCAGGACACCCGGACCTTCGACCCGGCCCGTGCCCTTACCTTCGACATCGGCGGCGGTGGCAGTGATCTGCCCGTTCGGGCCAAGCTCCAGCGTCCAGGCGCGGTGCTGGACGGTGCCGCTGTCATAGCGGAAGACCTCGGCCAGCGTCCCGGTGGTGCCGTCCCAGGTGCCCTGCATGTCGGCCACGAAGCGCGAGGTGACGCGGCCCGTGGGGCCGAAGATGACACCTTCGCAGGTGAGGGGGCCGGACAGGTGTTGGCGCAGGTCGAAGGCGGGCCCCTTGCCCGCGTAGTCGGACGGGGCCTGCGCCGCGAAAGACGCGTACTTGGTGCGCAGTGCCATCAGGGCGATGACGATCAGCGCTCCGATCAGGGCGGAGAGGATCGAGGTCATCTTGGGGTGTCCTTGAGGGGCATGGCGAGGGTGGTTCGGGCCAGAAGTGCGATTGCGATGACCTTCAATACGCAAGGAAGCCCCGCGTAGATCAATGTGAGGGTTCCCAGTGCTGATTCCGTGTTCTGGGCTCCGGGTTGGAAGCCTGCGGACAGGAGCGCGGGGAGGATGGTGAGGGCGGCAAGGGCAAGGGAAAGTTTCGAGACGAAGTTCCACAGGCCGAAGGCGGCGGCCTCGGGCGTGCCGGTCTGGGCGAGGCGCTGGGCGAAGATCGCGGGAAGAAGGGTGAGGTCTGCGCCAAGCGTCGCGCCCGATGCCGCGCAGATCAGCGCGAAGGCGATCAGGTCGCCCGATCCAAGGGTGAGGGTCCAGAGGAAACTGGCGATGGCCAGCGTCATGGCGACGAGGAGGGTGGGCTTCGGGCCTTGGCGGCGGGCGAGGAGGCTCCACAAGGGGGTGGAGGCGGCAGCGGCGAGGAAGAAGAGGAGGAGGAGCGGGCCTTCCCAGCCGGGGAGCGCGAGGCGGGATTCCACGAAGAACAGGAACAGGGTGGAGGTGATGGCGACCGGCGCGGCGTTGAGAAGCGCGATGAGGAGAAGGCGACGTGCCAGGGGGTCGGCCAGTGCGGGACGGAAAAGGTCCCAGGGATGGGCAACTTGTTCCGCCGGGGTGCCCAGCCATTCGCGCCGCATGGCGAGGGTGGCGAGAAGGGCCACGGCAGCGAAGATCAGCGCGAAGGCGGTGAAGGGGGTGTCGGTCAGGGGGGCGAGGGCGACAGGCGCGGTGGCGGCAAGGCATACGCCGAGGAGCGAGCCGCCCTCCCGCCAGCCGGCCAGGTGGATGTGGCCCTGGGGGCCGAGCCTCTGCGCCTTGGTCACGCCTTCCGCGTAGAAGCAGATGGTAAGGTAGGAGAAGGCGGAGAAGAGGACGGTGAGAGTGAGGGCGAACCAGAGGAGCGGTGTCGTGGGAGGCGTGACGGCGAAAAGCGCGTAAAGCGCGGCGGCCATCAGGGTGGTGGCGATGGCGATGGTCAGACGACGGCGGGGCCGCGTCGCCTCGGCCAGCCAGCCGAGGAGCGGGTCCTGCACCACGTCGATCAGGCGCAGGGCGGCGAGGGTGAGGCCCATTGCGGCCAGCGAGGTGCCGTACTGGTCGACGTAGAATTTTGGCGCGTGGATGTAGATCGGCAGGCCCGCCATCGCGATCAGGGCGGCGAACAGGGACCAAGCGGGGAGGCGGGTGGTCATCGTCGGTTACGAAATTGAGCGGCATTCGCCGCGAAGACTCTTTGTCTCGCGTTTCTGCGTGAAGGACGCAGAAACACTCGGGTTGCCTCCGGCGGGGATATCTTGCGAAGGGAAAGACCGGGGTTCTGGCCCTGCGGTCATCGGGAGATGTCTTCGGCGGGAGGCGTGGGGCGGTTGTGGAACTTGACCTTCTTCAGCCACAGCTTCAGCGCCTGCCAGTGGATCAGTGCGAGCACCCGGCGCGAGCCGAAGGGGCGGCGGAGGGCGGATGCGACGATCCCGGCGTTGGTCAGGGGTTGGCGCGGGCCAATGAGGTTGGTGAACAGCCCGCCACCGGGCGTGGTGTAGTCGATCCAGATGCCGATCCGGTCGGGCCGGATGTCGAAGCGGAAAGTGTAGGTCCCGGCGACGGGCTGGAAGGGCGAGACGTGGAAGATCTTCTGCGCCTGGATCGTGTCCTCGCGGGTGATCGGCGCGCGGTCCTCGCGGTGGCAGAGGTAGGAATGACGGTCGCCGTAGGTGTTGGTCACCTCGGCGATCACGGCGCGGAGATGGCCCAGGTGGTCGTAGGACAGCCAGAAGGAGACCGGGTTGAAGACGTGGCCCAGAAGCCGCGGCTGGGCGAGGAGGAGGATGCGGTCATGGGCGAGGCCATGTTGCGACAGCACATCCCGCGCCCACTGGACGCCCGCGCCATGACCCGGCGCGCCGCCGTGGTCGGCGTCGTGGACTGACATCAGGTTGCCTCTGTTCCGGCAGAAGAGCGCAGGTCCCTTGGCCTTGGCGGGGTCAAGCAGAAGGTAGTCGACGGAATACCGGAAGGCGTTCTTCACCGCGCCCTTGCGACCGTGGAAGGTCTCGGCCGGGATGCGCTGGACCCCCGTATGTCCGTTGACGCTCATGCGGCCAGCCGGAAGGCCTGACGTTCGGCCATCGCCTGCA
>JBJTSJ010000177.1:0-4229 GCA_046076605.1 Tabrizicola sp. | reverse complement strand
TCGGCATCAACGGCTTCGGCCGCATCGGGCGCTGCACGCTGGCGCATATCGCGGAATCGAACCGCAACGACGTGCAGGTCGTGGCGATCAATGCCACGGGGCCGGTGGAAACCAATGCCCACCTTTTGCGCTATGACTCTGTGCATGGCCGCTTTCCCGGTGTGGTGAACGTGACGGAGGACGGGCTGGACCTCGGGAGGGGGCCGATCAGGATGATGTCGACCTATGACCCGGCAGAGCTGGACTGGCAGGGCGTCGACGTGGTCCTGGAATGCACCGGCAAGTTCAACGACCGCGACAAGGCGGCGGTACATCTGGGCCGGGGCGCGAAGCGGGTGCTGGTTTCGGCCCCCGCGAAACGCGCCGACCTGACGGTGGTCTATGGCGTCAACCACCGCAGCCTGCTTCCCGAACACCTTGTCGTCTCGAACGCGTCCTGCACAACGAACTGCCTTGCCCCCTTGGCCAAGGTGCTGAACGACACGATCGGGATTGAATCGGGGATCATGACCACGATCCATTCTTACACCGGCGACCAGCCGACGCTGGACCGGCGGCACAAGGACCTGTACCGCGCGCGGTCGGCGGCGATGGCGATGATCCCGACCTCGACCGGCGCGGGCAAGGCGATTGGCGAGGTGCTGCCGGAACTGGCGGGGCGGCTGGAAGGCAGCGCGATCCGGGTGCCGACGCCGAACGTCTCTGCTGTGGACCTCACCTTCATCGCGGAAAAGTCGGTCACAGCGGCCGAGGTTAACGAAATCGTCAGGGAAGCCTGCGCAGGCTACATGGGCATGGTCATGGCCTATGACCCCGAACCGAAGGTGTCGATCGACTTCAACCACACGCCGCAGTCGTCTATCTTCGCGCCCGACCAGACCAAGGTGGCGGGGCGTTCCGTCCGGGTGCTGGCGTGGTATGACAACGAATGGGGCTTCTCCTGCCGGATGGCCGACGTGGCCGGCGTCATGGGGCGGCTTGCGCAATAAGGGGCGGCGGCCCCACGGGGGCCCGGTTTGACGAACACCATCGCGCTTTGGATCGGAGTGATCCTTGTGGCCGGCATCATCGCTGACGTCGCCCTGAACGGCGGGACGGCGCTGCTGTTTCTGGCGCGAAAGTTCCTCGACCTCGTCGAATGGGTGGATTTCTGGAACTGACACCGTCAAACTGCGGTTGCAATTCCCGCCGATATGTCTTTGTTAGCGCTATCGGGTTACCCCCAGCTTCGGAGGAAGAGTCATGGCCGTAAAGGTTGCCATCAACGGGTTCGGACGCATCGGGCGCAACGTACTGCGCGCCATCATCGAGTCGGGCCGCACCGACATCGAGGTCGTGGCGATCAACGACCTCGGGCCCGTCGAAACCAATGCTCACCTGCTGCGCTACGATTCGGTGCACGGCAAGTTCCCGGTCACCGTGACCACCGGCCCGGATACCATCGACGTGGGTCGCGGGCCGATGCGCGTCACCGCGCTGAAGAACCCGGCCGAGCTGCCCTGGGGCGACGTCGATATCGTCATGGAATGCACCGGCATCTTCACCTCGAAGGAAAAGTGCCTGCCGCACCTGGAGAACGGGTCAAAGCGCGTGCTGATCTCGGCCCCCGGCGACGGCGCGGACAAGACCATCGTCTTTGGCGTGAACCACAACACGCTGACCAAGGATGACATCGTCGTCTCGAACGCGTCCTGCACCACCAACTGCCTGTCGCCCGTGGCCCATGTCCTGCACAACGCCATCGGGATCGAAAAGGGCATGATGACCACGATCCACAGCTACACCGGCGACCAGCCGACGCTGGATACGATGCACAAGGACCTCTACCGCGCCCGGGCGGCGGCGCTGTCGATGATCCCGACCTCAACCGGCGCGGCCAAGGCCGTGGGGCTGGTCCTGCCGGAACTGAAGGGAAAGCTCGACGGCTTCGCGATGCGCGTGCCGACGCCGAACGTCAGCGTCGTGGATCTGAAGTTCATCGCCAAGCGCGCAACCACGGTCGAAGAGATCAACGCCGCGATCAAGGCCGCCGCAGATGGCCCGCTGAAGGGCATCCTAGGCTACACTTTCGAGAAGCTGGTCTCGTCCGACTTCAACCACGACCCGCATTCCAGCGTGTTCCACATGGATCAGACCAAGGTAATGGACGGGACGTTTGTCTCGATACTGTCCTGGTACGACAACGAATGGGGCTTCTCAAACCGCATGGCTGATACGGCCGTGGCGATGGGCAAGCTGATCTGAAGCCCTTGAAATCCTGACGAAAGGGCGCCTTTGGGCGCCCTTTTTCTTTGCGAAAGCCATGCATCCAGCGCATAGCCGCACCGCAGCATTGGGCGTTGTTGGCACCGGCAGAAGGCATATGTTCCGGCCATGCGAAAAGGAAAAGCAGACCTTTCGCCGATGAAAGGAAGACGAAGATGACCTCTGTATATGAAATGTTGAAGACCGCTGCGGCGAACTATGCGCTCTATCGCCAGACCCGCAACGAGATTGCCAACCTGCCCGCCGATATCGCGCTGGACCTTGGGATCTACCCGGGCGACGCGGACCGGATCGCGCGCGAAGCGGTGTACGGCAAGGCCGCCTGAGAGCGCCCAGCCAAAACATGTCGCAGGGGCCTTCGGGCCCCTTTTGACTTTCAGCGCAGCTTGCGCGCCAGTGCCTCGACGACCGGCGGGGTCACGAACTTGGATACGTCCCCGCCAAGCCGGGCAATCTCCTTCACCAGCTTCGATGCAATGGCCTGACGACGGGCGTCTGCCATCATGAACACCGTCTCGATGCTGGCATCGAGCGCACGGTTCATGCCCACCATCTGGAATTCGTATTCGAAATCCGCCACGGCGCGCAGGCCGCGGATGATGATCCCGGCGCCCACGTCGCGGGCGCAGTCGATCAGCAGGTTCTCGAACGGATGGACGATGATCTCGCCACCGGTCTTGGCCTGGATCGCCGCGCATTCAGCCTCGACCATCGCGACGCGGTCCTCCAGGCTGAACATCGGCCCTTTGTCGCGGTTGATCGCGACGCCGATCACCAGGCGATCGACCAAAGCCATCGCGCGCTGGATGATGTCGGTATGGCCGAGTGTGATGGGATCGAAGGTCCCCGGATACAGCCCGATGCGCATGGTTGTCCCCCGAACCTGCCTGCTCGCGCACGCAACAATATTGCGTCCGCGGGCGCAAGCGGTTTCCTCGCGTCAGAAGCCCTTGATCATGCCTTCCAGCGCGTCCTTTTCGGCCGCAAGCTCCATCAGCCGGGCCTTCACCACGTCGCCGATGGAAATCAGGCCGACCATCTGGCCATTCTCGATGACCGGCATGTGGCGGAAGCGGCCATCCGTCATCCGGCCGAGCACGGCATCGGTCCCTTCCGACCGGGTGCAGGACACGATCTTCGCCGTCATCAGGCTTTCGACCGGGTCCTTCAGGCAGGCCGCGCCGCGCTTGCCCAGCTCGCGCACGATGTCGCGCTCGGACACGATGCCCTTGGCCGCCTTGCCGTCGGCCGAGACGATCACCGCACCGATACGTTTCGAGGACAGAAGCGAGGCGACCTCTTGAACCGAAGTTCCGGGTGCAACCGTGATCACACCGAGGTCACCTTTGGACGTGAGGATCTGCTGTACGAGCATGGGACGGCCCCTCCCTCTGACCGGAGGTCAAGGGTCGGACCGGAAAGGGGATTCTGTCAAGCGCGGGTTTCAACCGCCGCATCAAGCCGCGCCATCTCGGCCCGCGCCTCGCGGGTCAGCTGGTCGGCGAACCGGTTGAGCCGGTCAAGCCGCGCGTCGCTTTCGTGGCGGATCAGCCAGAAGGCGCGGGTGAGGGAAATGCGGTCGGTCAGGATGCGGGTCAGGTCGGGCGCTGCGGGAAGGGCGAAGTCGTGCACGACCCCGACCCCTGCCCCGGTCCGCAGCCAGTTGAGTTGGACCGAGACGGAGTTCGACGTGAGAGTCGCGGGACCGATCCCGATTTCCGCGAGGTAGTCGAGTTCCTTGTCGAAAATCATGTCGGGGATGTAGCCGACGATCCGGTGCGCCTGCAGGTCTTGCGGTGTGCGGATCGGCGCGGCCTTGGCCAGATAGTCGCGGCTGGCGGCAAGGTGCAGGCGGTAGTCGGTCAGTTTCTGCACGGTCAGGCGTCCGGCCTCGGGGCGAGAAACTGCGATAGCCATGTCCGCCTCGCGCTTGGACAGATTGAAGACGCGGGGGAGTGCGACGA
>JBJTSJ010000176.1:0-3838 GCA_046076605.1 Tabrizicola sp. | reverse complement strand
ACATCCATCCCGAGTGGCGGCTGTTCTTCGCGGGACCGGGCGAGACCGACCTGGGCGATGGGCAGTGGCTGCCGATCGACGGCTCTCCGGTCCAGTTCATTTTCCCGGAGGAGGAGGGGTTCCTCTCCAGCCAGCCGCTGTTTGACTGCGATGCGCTGACGGCCTCGCTGCCGGTGTGGAGGGTCAGCCATGAGCCTTGAGCGGTCAGGCGGTTGTCTCTGCGGAGCGGTGCGGTTCACGGCGCGGCTGACGGGCACGAATTTCGGCGTGTGCCACTGCCCGATGTGCCGGAAGTGGACCGGCTCGGCCCTGTTGGGGATCACGGTTCCGGCGGCCAACGTGGAATGGACGGGCCTTGAGCATGTGGCCAAGCGCCAGTCCTCCGCCTGGGGTGAGCGGGCGTGGTGCGCCGACTGCGGGTCGGCCCTGTGGTTCCGCCTGACCGTGTCGGACAGCCCCCTGTCCGGGACCATCGAACTGCCCGTCGGCACGTTCGATGACGCGAACGGGCTGACGATGACGAATGAGATCTACATCGATCACAAGCCCGACAGCTATGCCTTTGCGGCAACGGATCGGCAAGTTTTGACGCGAGCGCAGTGCGTGGAGAAATTCCCGCTGCTGGCCAGTGAGTGAGGGGGCACACAGAGATGTCGCAATTCCCTTCTCTTAGGGTGATCGTCCTTTCAGGCGTGGCAATCGCAGCTGCAACGGCATCGGCGCAAGACGCCGGGACCGTTCATCTGGATGTCGCGTATCTTGCTGCGCCAACGGATTGGTGCCCGGCCGACAAGGGCGTGCCGATGACCCTGTCGATGGACGGGCCGAACATCATTCGCGGGCCAGAGGATTTCCCTCGGGGAGTCACAGTCCGGCGCGGAAGCGAAGTCACCTACGTCGACGGTGAGAACACCAACGCTTTCGCAAGGGATGAAGATTTCGTGGGTCCAAACGCGGAAGTCATTGGCCGCTTTTCTGCTGAGTTCCGGTCCTGCTTCAGCGCTCTCGGTGACAATCGTGCCAGTGGAAGCTGGACGCTTGTGGGGCTGGACGGTGCGATCTCGGAAACCGGCAAATTCGAAAACGAATATCTGTCCTTTTCCTTCAACGGTCCCTTCTTCCGACCCGTGACCGGTTCACTGAAAGCCTACTACGCCAAGTTCGGCGAAGACCGACTTTTCACTGCGGCTCGACCAGTCGCTCAAACCAAACAGACCTTCCTCGCCGAGCCAGCCAAGGAGTAATGCCATGACAAGATATGATGCCGCCTGGGTGAAGGCCGAAGAGGAAAAGCGCGCCTGGCTGGATGCGAACGGGCTTTACAAGGCCGAGGATGAGCATTCGTCCTGCGGCGTGGGGCTGGTGGTGTCGATCTCGGGCAAGCCGTCGCGGAAGGTAGTCGAGAATGGCATCAACGCGCTGAAGGCGGTCTGGCACCGGGGCGCGGTGGATGCGGACGGCAAGACGGGCGACGGGGCGGGGATCCATGTGCAGATCCCGGTCAAGTTCTTTTATGACGTGGTGCGCCGGACGGGGCATGAGCCGGATGTGCAGAAGCTGATCGCCGTGGGCCAGGTCTTCCTGCCGCGGACGGACTTTGGCGCTCAGGAACGCTGCCGGACCATCGTGGAGACTGAGGTCCTGCGGATGGGCCACTACATCTACGGCTGGCGGCATGTGCCCTGCGATGTCAGCGTGCTGGGTGACAAGGCCAACGCGACGCGGCCCGAGATCGAGCAGATCCTGATCCGCTGCGAGAAGGACATCGACCAGGAGCAGTTCGAGCGCGAGCTGTACATCATCCGGCGGCGGATCGAGAAGGCGGCGACGGCGGCTGGCATCCAGGGGATGTACCTGTGCAGCCTGTCCTGCCGGTCGATCATCTACAAAGGGATGATGCTGGCCGAGCAGGTGGCGACCTTCTACCCGGACCTGCTGGATGAGCGGTTCGAAAGCGCCTTTGCGATCTATCACCAGCGGTATAGCACGAACACCTTCCCGCAGTGGTGGCTGGCCCAGCCGTTCCGCATGCTGGCCCACAACGGCGAGATCAACACGCTGAAGGGCAACGTCAACTGGATGAAGTCGCACGAAATCCGGATGGCTTCGGCGAACTTCGGCGAGGCGGCAGAGGACATCAAGCCGATCATTCCTGGCGGGACGAGCGACTCGGGCGCGCTGGACGCGGTGTTTGAGGTGCTGGTGCGGTCGGGGCGTTCGGCTCCGATGGCCAAGACGATGCTGGTGCCAGAGGCCTGGTCGAAGCAGACGGTGAACATGCCCAAGGCCTGGGCGGACATGTATTCCTACTGCAACTCGGTCATCGAGCCCTGGGATGGTCCGGCGGCTTTGGCGATGACCGATGGGCGTTGGGTTTGCGGGGGCCTCGACCGGAACGGGCTGCGGCCGATGCGCTATGTCATCACCGGCGACGGGATGCTGATCGCGGGGTCGGAAGCCGGGATGGTGCCGGTGGATGAAGCGACCGTCCGCGAGAAGGGCGCGCTCGGGCCGGGCCAGATGATCGCGGTCGATATGGCCGAGGGCAAGCTCTACCACGACGTGGAGATGAAGGACAAACTCGCGTCCTCCCAGCCCTATGGCGAGTGGATCGAGAAGGTTGTCGACCTGAACAGCCTGCTGCGGGATATCCCCGAGACGCAGACCTTTACCGGCTCGGCCCTGCGCCAGCGCCAGATTGCGGCGGGGTTCACGGTGGAGGAGCTGGAGCAGGTCCTGGCCCCGATGGCCGAGGACGGGAAGGAAATGGTCGCCTCGATAGGCGCTGACACGCCGCCGTCGGTTCTTTCCAGCGTCTACCGGCCGCTGAGCCATTACTTCCGGCAGAACTTCAGCCAGGTGACGAACCCGCCCATCGACTCGCTGCGCGAGGGGCGCGTGATGAGCCTGAAGACGCGGTTCGGCAACCTGCGGAACGTGCTGGACGAGAACAACTCCCAGACCGAGATTCTGGTCCTGGAAAGCCCCTTCATCGCGAACCGCGAGTTCGACGTGATGGTGCAGCGCTTTGGCGATCAGGTGGCGTTCATCGATTGCACCTTCCCGGTGGGCGAGGGGCTGGACGACCTGCGGCAGGGGCTGGAGCGGATCCGCGCCGAGGCGGAGGATGCCGTGCGGTCGGGCGCCGGGCAGCTGGTCCTGACGGATGAGCATCAGGGGCCGGAGAAGGTCGGGATGCCGATGATCCTTGCCACCAGCGCCGTGCATTCGTGGTTGACGCGCAAGGGGCTGCGGACGTTCTGTTCCATCAACGTGCGTTCGGCGGAATGCATCGATCCGCATTACTTTGCGGTGCTGATCGGGTCGGGGGCGACGACTGTGAACCCGTATCTGGCGCAGGATTCGATTGCCGACCGGATCGACCGGGGGCTCTTGGATGGCACGCTGACCGACGCGATGCGGCGGTATCGGGATGCCATCGACGCGGGCCTTCTGAAGATCATGTCGAAGATGGGGATCAGCGTGATCTCCAGCTATCGCGGCGGTCTGAACTTCGAGGCGGTGGGTCTGTCCCGCGCGATGGTGGCCGAGTATTTCCCGGGGATGCAGTCGCGTATCTCGGGCATCGGTCTGACGGGGGTCGAGCAGAAGCTGGAAGAGGTCCACAAGCGCGGCTGGCTGGGTGGGGCGGACGTGCTGCCCATCGGTGGCTTCTACAAGGCGCGGCGGTCGGGCGAGAAGCACGCCTGGGAAGCGCAGACGATGCACATGCTGCAATCGGCCTGCGACCGGGCGTCTTATGACCTTTGGAAGCAGTACAGTGCGGCGATGCGGGCGAACCCGCCGATCCATCTGCGGGATTTGTTGGACATCAAGA
>JBJTSJ010000175.1:0-2674 GCA_046076605.1 Tabrizicola sp. | reverse complement strand
TATGGCTCCTTGGAACGAAGGGCTGCAGTCGCGCCATCTGTGGGTCGGTCAGTCGGTCAGCCAGAACAGCTTGCTCGTCGGTCAGTCTTCTTGCAGAGGCTGAATCACGCTGCCGGCGCAAGATCAATGGTTCCTGACCCTAGCCTTGGTCGCATAACCTCGAAAACACCGGAGAAATCGGGCCGCGACCGGACCCCGAGAAAAATTTCTCTGGGGCAAGTGGCGGTGCCGTCAGACGCATGCGAACCAGTCTCTGGTACGCCGTAAGTACTAAGCAGCGAGAAGGCCACGCCCCTCACCGAGCGCGGCGGCGCGCGTCGTCTTCTAGCCGTTGCGATCCAGGAGGTAGCGCTCCGTCGGAAAATGGTTGTGGACCGAGGCATGGACTGAGGCGACCTTCTGCAAGCTGTGCAGTCGCCGGAACCGCAGCATCGCCCGCTCGCGTCGTCGGAACGGCAGGTGCGAGTTTTTGGCCCGGTTGTTGAGCCAGCGCCCCATCACGCGGTCACCGCCGCGGCCCGGGTCCTTCGGTGCGGCAGCGTAGGACCTCAACCGATCCGTCACGATCGTCTCCGGCCGGCGATGCCGCTTCATCGATTTCTTGAAGAGTCTAAGGCCTGCCTTGCGACCTCGGGACTTGGTGACGACACATTCAGGCACCTCCCCCTCGTGGTCGACAGCCTGCCAGAGGTAGTGCGTCACCCCGTTGATCTTCACGTAGACCTCGTCCAAGTGCCGCTGCCATTGTCGGCAAGCGCGCATCGCCTCGACACGGCTTTCCCGGATCTCGGCGGCGAACACCGGGCCGAACCTGTTCCACCGGAACCGAACCGTCTCGTGGTTTAACTCGACGCCACGCTGGTGCAGACGATCCGCGTCGTTTCAAAGCGACAGCGGGAACCGGATGTAGAGCATCACCGCCAGGCGGATGAGACCTGGGCTGGTCTTGAAGCCCCTGAAAGGGGAGAGTCTGGTCATGCAGAACGCCAACCGGGCCCCCCGCTTGTTTCAAGCGAAGTTCTTCTGACAACGCCGGCCTGTCCACGGTGATTGGGAAAGTGGGAGCGGTTGTCGGGAGGACATGGCCAGGTCCCGGTCACCCAGGTAGACGGATGGGGTTGGACCAGGCGCGCCGTCCTGCCGCATCCACGACGACAACCCGCGCCCAGTCGCCGGTAAAAGACGAGACGTCAAGACGGGCTGATGTCATCGACTTGCCGGAAATCGTGCGCGACCGTGCCCGGGGACTCAGGACCGTGATCCGCTCGACCGGCGAGGACTCGATCTCCAGAAGACCATCAGCAAGCCTGATCTGGCGAAGGTCCGGGCCCTGGCTCGCATAGAAGTCGCCTCGCTTCAGGGCGGCAAGGATGGCTTCGGGGGCAAGTGTCTCAGACTTGACCATCACCCAGCCGCCAAAGGCGTCGGCGTTGGAGTTCACCTCGTCCCGGAAATGGGCGTCGTCCGTGGCGATTGCGTTCAGGTGAATGCCATCCAGCAGCATCTGGTCCAGCAGGTAAGTGCCGTCCGGGCGGTCGGCCTGCACGGCGCAAGTGTGGTTGTAGACCTCGACCGCATCAGCGAAGGAAAGGGTCCGCGCATCTTCCAGCGTCAGGCCATACCACTGCGGATGGGCGATGGCGACGAAGGCTCCGGCGTCTTGCGCGCGACGGGCAAGGTCAGGGCCAGTTTCTCCGGGAAGCAAAGGGGCAAAATCGGCAGGAAGACCGACGCCGAGGATGTGCCAGATCTCGCCGTTCAGAAGGCTGGGCGCGTGAAGCTCTGCGCCAAGGATCGTGGTGAAATCCTCCGTCCGGTAACCCGTCGTGTCGGTGATCGGGTAGTCGAACTCCTGCATGAAATGGTCCGACTGGCAGTAGAAGTGATAGCCCTGCGCTTGGTAGCGACGGGCGACCTCTTCTGGCGGGAGGGCACCGTCCGACCTGGTGGAGTGGCAATGCAGATTGCCGCGCCAGAAGCGGCCGGGCTTGTCGAAGGGGGAAACGATCATGGAATATCCTCAATGTGTGTCGGGGTTGGCGGGGGGCAGCGTTGGGATGCGGGCAGCGTTGCGCGTGATCGTGTAGGTGGCTGAGGCGATGACAAGAAAACCGCCGATGACCGTGGCCCAGGTCGGAACCTCGCCGTAGAAAAGCCAGCCTGTTGCGGCCAAAAGGACTAGGCGCAAATAGCCCAAAGGGGCCACGGCCGATGCGCGACCCAGCCGGATCGCGGCGGTGAAGAGCCAGATTCCGGCAGTGAAGATCAAGCCCATCGCAAGCAGGATTGCCGACTCGGCCAGCGTCGGCGTCACCCAGGCCCGGGCGGCCATCGGCACGGAAAAGACGGCGACGACCAAACCCTGCCAGAACAGCACGGTGACCGTCGTGTCATGCCCTGACCCCAGGCGCAGGGCGATCATGCTAAGGGCGCCGCAGACGGACCCGGCCAGCGCCACCAGCGCGTAGGCGTCAAAGCCGTCGCCAAACGGGCGGATCATGATCAGCACGCCCAGAAAGCCGACGCCTGATGCTGTCCACCTGCGCCAGCCAACCGGCTCACGCAGGACAAGGGCCGCAATCGCGGTGGCGATCAGCACCTCGGCCATGCCAATGGCGGTCGCGTCAGCCAGCGGGATGTGGATGATCGACGTCAGGCCGCAGAACATCGCGCC
>JBJTSJ010000174.1:0-4270 GCA_046076605.1 Tabrizicola sp. | reverse complement strand
CGTTAACGTCTTCGGCCAAGTATCGGTTATCATTGGGTTTGGCGGAACTGTCCACTGTGGACAGGCCAGGCCTTACTGCCGAAGGATCAGCTTTCCACCCGCGAATTCCATTCGGAACTGCCGCAGATAGTCCATCCCCAGCAGGGACTGCTCCAGCATGCCCTCGGTCACGAAGGCCCGGAACTGGTTGTTCCGGAACGGCCCAAGTTCGACACGGTCCAGCGTGACCTGTGCCGTCCGTACGACCCCGTTCGCGGTGCTGGCCTCGCCCAGGAACATCAGACTTCCGATATCGATCCCCAGTCTCTCGGCATCCCGGGCCGACAGCACCATACCCGTGGCCCCGGTATCGACCATGAAGGGGACCGCCGTGCCGTCGACCGTCAGGGTCAGATAATAGTGCCCGTCCCCGGCCTGCGGAACCTCGACCGATCCGTCATCGACGATCTCCTGGAAGGGCATCACGTCCCGACGGATGTCGCTCCACAGCCCATAGCCAGCCATCACGCCGACAAAGATCAACCCCCAGGCAAGCACCATCCGCAGCGCCTGTCCCATCCGTTCGCGGAACTCGACCATCACCCAGCCGCCCACCGCGACCAGGATCAATGCCAGATACCCCACGCGAGCAAGAGTTTCGCCGTCCATCCGTCCCTCCGGTTCCTGGCGAATATGGGGGCGGGACCCGCGATTGGAAAGATCAACCGATCAGCCCGGTGCCCCTGACGCCATCGATCACGAACTGGACGGACAACGCTGCCAGAAGCATGCCGAGAAGCCGGGTGATGACGATGGTGCCGGTGCGACCCAGCATCCGCTCCAAGGGCGGCGAGGCGAGGAGGAAGGCGTAGGTCACGATGATCATCAGGATCATCAGCCCCAGCACCCAGAAGGTCGCGCCCCAGTCCGTCCCGGCTTGGCCGACCAGGAGGATCATCGTCGCAATCGCCCCCGGTCCGGCGATCA
This sequence comes from Tabrizicola sp., assembly GCA_046076605.1. Classification (GTDB taxonomy): domain Bacteria; phylum Pseudomonadota; class Alphaproteobacteria; order Rhodobacterales; family Rhodobacteraceae; genus Tabrizicola. The sequence continues at coordinate 3,304 of JBJTSJ010000174.1, read as the reverse complement.
GCGGGGTTGCCAGCGGGAAAACGGACGGGTCATGGTCAGGCTCGGCCTGCTGCCCCTCGCGCCGCTGGGTGCGGCGTTCGAAGAGCATGTCCAACGCGGTGAGGAACAAGAGGATCCCGCCCGCAATGCGGAAGGCGGGCATCGAGATGCCGATGAAGGACAGGATCGCCTCGCCCGCGATGCCGAAGAGAAGAAGGAGGCAGCCCGCGATGATGCAGGCCCGCTGCGCCATGGCCCGCCGTTTTTCCGGCCCCATGCCGCGGGTCAGCGCGATGAAGAGGGGGACGAGGCCCGGCGGGTCGATCACCACAAAGAGGGTGGCGAAGGCGGTGATCAGGAAGGCGGTTTCGGGCATCGGTCCCTCTTTTCGGGCAGGCTAGGGGAGGGACCGGGCTTTGGGAAGCGGAAGTTAGACGATCCGGGGGCCGAGGGTTGCGGGGTCGATGCCGGGGGTCGACCAGAACTCGGCCGCGAAGGGGGGCAGGGTGGCAAGCACGCGGTCGAGATCCTCGCGCAGAACGGATTTCCGCAAAGCGAGCGCTGTCGCTTCGACGCAATTCGGTGGGGTGAGGTTGTGATGCGGCCTGAGGGCCATCGCCTCGGCGGTCCAATCCGCACGAGTTCCGGGTGGGGCAGGGTCGTGAAACCGCCAGTCGGCCACGAACAGGGCGCGGAGGACAGCGGGTAGAACCTGGGCGAAGTCGATGGCCTCTTGCGGGGTCAGGCGCCGTCGGAAGGCCTGCAGCACGCCCTGGACGGCGGTGTAGGTGACATTGTCGGTCTCAAGGTTCATCGCCGCCCGAGCATCGGAGAGAAAGGCCTGCCACTCGCGGGTCGCTTGGCGGTAGGTCCAGGGCATGGGCATCGAAAGCTCCTTCGCCACGTGGCGTTCAGGGTGTGATTCCTTCTTGCCGCACTCGGGCGGAAAGTTGAAATTGCGGGCACTGACTTGCACCGTGGATACCAAGAACGTGACCAGTCGCCGCTCGGACTCCTTGTCGCCAGAAGACCGCGCCTTTCTGGAGCAGGAGGCTATGCAAGCGCAACCGGTGACAGGCGTGGCACGCCTGGGAATGGCCCTGTTCGCCGCCATCCTTGCAGTCGCGCTGGCCTTTGTCGCCGTCGTTCTCGCCGGACTTCTTGCGCGCCTGTTCGGATTTGCGATCGCCAACGGTGCCTGGCGCGATCATCCGGTGACCTTCTATGGCGCCTTCGTGGTCGGAGGTGTCGTCCTTCTTTTGCAGGCGGTATCTTACCTGCGCTGGTGGCTTCGTGCACGGCGGAGCCGGTCGGCTTATGTCCGGTCCGTTTCGGAAGACCTTTCGACCGGTACTGTGACGGTCGAGGACCACGACGTCATTGCGGTGAAGCTGCTGCAGGAGCCAGAGCACCACGCCTTCATCTTCCTGCTGCTGCTTTCCAACGGCAAGACACTGGTGCTGTACGACTATGACTCCTACGACGGCGAAAACAGTCTTCCGCCGCACAACCAACCGAAATTGGTCCCTTGCGAAAAGATCAGCCTCAGCACCTTTCCAAAAAGTCGGCGGCGGCGGTGGGCATTCTCGGGGACGCCATTGCCCGTGCCGGTGGCCATCGAATTGGCGCTTGAGCCGGACAAATGGCCCGAGGACGAAAGCTGGTGCCGGGTGAAGTGGGAGAATATCGAGCGGCACTATGGGCCGTCTGGGCTTCAGGCCGCCGCCTCCAGGCGTTCCTGAGCAGCCAGCCACAGCGCCTCGGCCTTGTCGAGGGCCTGCATCACCTCGGCGTATTTGGCGTTCCAGGTGGCCAGTTCGCCCTTGCGGCTGTCTTCGTACAATTCGGGATCGGCCAGCTTCTTCGCCAGCTTGTCGCGCATGTCGTTCAGCTTTTCCAGCCGCTCTTCGCATTTGCGGACTTCGGCCTTGAGGGAAAGCACTTCCTCGCGGCTGGCCTTCTTTGGTTTTACAACGGGTTGCGCGGTGGTCTTCACCTCTTCATCGCCGGCCAGAAGCTGGCGGCGGTAGGCCTCAAGGTCCTCGGTATAGGGGGTCACCGCGCCGCCTTTCACCAGCCACAGCCGGTCGGCCACCAGGCCCAGAAGGTGCATGTCGTGACTGACCAGGATCACCGCGCCGGGGTATTCGGTCAGCGCCTCGACCAGCGCTTCGCGGGATTCGATGTCGAGGTGGTTGGTCGGTTCGTCGAGAATGAGGAGGTGCGGCGCGTCGATGGTGGCGAGGAGGAGCGAGAGCCGTGCCTTCTGACCGCCGGAGAGGCGGGCGACGACAGTGTCGGCCTGGTCTGCCATGAGGCCAAAGCCCGCAAGGCGGGCGCGGAGTTTGGGTTGGCCCTCGGTGGGGCGCAGGCGCATGATGTGCTGGAGAGGGGTCTCGTCGAGGTGCAGCTCATCGACCTGGTGCTGGGCGAAATAGCCAATGCGCAGCTTGGAGGAGCGGGCGATCTTGCCTTCGGACGCTTGAAGTTTGCCAGCCAACAGCTTGGAAAGCGTTGACTTTCCTTCGCCGTTCTTGCCCAGAAGCGCGATCCGGTCGTCCTGGTCGATGCGCAGGTTCAGCCGTTTCAGGACCGGCGGACCGCCATAGCCCACCGCCGCGCCGTCGAGGTTGATGATGGGCGGGGCGAGTTCCTCTGGGGCGGGAAAGGTGAAGACGACCTTCTTCGCCTCTTCCGGCGGGGTGATGAGGTCCATCTTCTCCAGCATCTTGACGCGCGACTGCGCCTGCGTGGCCTTGGATGCCTTGGCCTTGAAACGGTCGACGAAGGCCTGCAGATGGGCGCGCCGCGCCTCTTGCTTCTTCGCTTCGGCCTGAAGGACGGCGCGGCGTTCGGCCATCTGGCGGGCGAACTGGTCGTAGCCGCCCTGCCAGTAGGTCAGCTTGCGGTTGTCGAGGTGCAGGATGCCCTGCACGGCGCGGTTCAGAAGGCCGCGGTCATGGCTGATGATGAGGACGGTATGGGGGTATTTCTGAAGGTAAGCCTCCAGCCAGAGCGCCCCTTCAAGGTCAAGGTAGTTCGTGGGTTCGTCCAGAAGAAGAAGGTCGGGCTGGGCGAAAAGGACGCCCGCCAAGGCCACCCGCATCCGCCAGCCGCCGGAAAAGGCAGAGCAGGGCATCAGCTGTTTCTCGGCATCAAAGCCAAGGCCCTTGAGGATGCTGGAGGCGCGGCCTTCGGCGGACCAGGCGTCGATGTCGGTCAGCCGGGCCTGGATTTCGGCGATCCGGTGGGGGTCATGGGCGGTTTCCGCCTCGGCCATCAGGGCGGCGCGTTCGGTGTCGGCGGCAAGGACAGTGTCAAGTAG
>JBJTSJ010000173.1:0-3395 GCA_046076605.1 Tabrizicola sp. | reverse complement strand
GAAAGCCTTGGTTGCTGCCTTGAATTCCCATGCCGAGAAGCTTCAGGCTGCCGAAACTCGCGACCTCCACGCTGCCGCGTAACATCACCAAACTGGAGTCGCCACCAGACCACCGTTCAACAGGTATCGGGACAACGCCCGGGCAGAACCCCCGCCGCTTGCAGCTGAAGGCCAGCAGCCTGTCGTGGCCGCACTCGCCACAGCGCGGCCGCAGGAAACCGTGCGCCAGGATGCCGCACTCGAGGAAGGCGTCGAACTCGTCCTTGATGAAGCGCGGCAACTCGGAACCGGTGCTTGCCTCGGCGTGGGCGATGAAGCTGGCCGCGTGCTGCTGCACCAGGCGGTACAGCGTGGTCTGCTCCGGTCGGTGGCGCTCGTAGTGGAGCGGGGCGCAATCGGGCGCCCGCTGGGGCTGCCGGCCGGTGGCGTGCACGATGGGCTCCCGTAGGGGTGAGCCCGCACGGTCTCAAGCCGCGCGCTACGCCTCAATCGCCTTGATTGCTGCCCGCCGACGTGTGCCGTCCGCGCGGGGCCTCCTATGGGTGACTGCGAGGGTGTTCGACCGGCGGCTTCACGGCGACGAATTCGAGGTCGTGGATGTCGCTGATGGGTCGTCCAGGGACAGCGGCCTCGCTGACTTGAACGCCGGACAGCGGTCGCTTTGAACTGCGACACGGGTCCTGGCGGCTTCCACCCGTACAGCGATGATCCCCGGTCTTCCTCGGGTCCTTGGCACAATCCGTGAAGCGATGGAAAACCCTCACTCTACGCCCCCACCGCTGGCGCGGGCCTGACAAGGCCCGGTGGCCGGCGGGTGCCCACGGGTGTCCCCGGCCCAGGCGGACGCGCACGTCGACCAGATCCATGCCGCCATGGACGACGTGGCGGCGCTCACGCGAAGTGGTGAAACAGAGAGCGCGCAGATCCTGGGTCAGCTCAGGCTGATCAAAGCCAATACGGCAGAAGGCATGAACCTGGTCAACCAGCTGGCCAAGGCGTCGGATGCGCTGCGTTCGCAGGGGAAGGCCTGGCCCACAAGGTGGGGCAATTCAAGCTGAACTGAGCCGGGCGGCCCTGCATCACGCCAGCCGCGCGGCCTGGGCGGCCAGGAAGAGACGGTCGCTGTCGTTGCTGGCCAATTCGATGGCGGTGGCGTAGGCCTGTCTGGCTGTTGCGGTCTGGCCCGCCTGGGCCAATAACGCCGCATGTGCCGCGTGAAAGGGTTGAAAGTCCGCGAGCACCGGCTGCAAAGACGACAGCACCGCCAGCGCTGAAGCCAGGTGGCCGGTTTCTGCCAGCGCCACGGCGTGGTTGACACGCACCACCGGCGTGGGTTCCAGGGTCAGCAGCACGGTGTACAGCTGCAGGATCTGCGGCCAATCGGGCGCCGGGTCGGCCATCTGGCAGGCGCTGATGGCCGCCTTGACCTGAAAGGGCCCGGCCTGTTTGCGGTGCAGCGCGGTTTCCAGCAAACGCCGGCCTTCGGCTTCCTTGTCGCGGTCCCACAGGCTGCGGTCCTGCACGGCCGGCGGCACGGTGGCGCCATCGCGGCCCACGCGGGCGGCGCGCCGCGCATCCGTCAGCAGCATCAGCGCCAGCGCACCTTCCATCTCGGGATGTGCGGGGCGCAGCAGCAAGAGCAGGCGCACCAGGAAGACGGCTTCACAGCACAGGTCGCGCGTGGCCTCAGCTGTGCTGGCGTTGTAGCCGGTGGTGAAGATCAGGTACACGGTGGTCAGCACGGCCTGCAGCCGTTCGTCCCAGTGTTCGGGCTCCGGTACGGCATAGGCAATGCTGGCGCTTGCGATCTTGCTCTTGGCGCGGCTCAGGCGCTGGCCCATGGTGCTTTCGCTGCCCAGGAAGAGACGGGCGATTTCGCCGGTCGACAACCCGCACACCGTACGCAGGGTCAGCGCGACGCGAGACTTCAGCTCCAGCGCCGGGTGGCAGCAGGTAAGATCAGGCGCAGCCGCTCGTCGGGAATGGCCTCGGGTTCGTCCTGGCCCAGCAAGTCGTTGACCAATTGCATGGCTTCTTCGCGTTCGTTAGAACGGCCTTCGCTGCGCAACTGGTCCAGCGCTTTGCGAAAGGCCACGCGGATGAGCCAGCCCTGCGGGGATTCGGGCAGCCCCGCGCGCGACCAATGCACCATCGCCGAGATGCAGGCCTCCTGCAGCGCATCCTCTGCCAGCTGAAACGAGTGCAGGCGGTAGGTCAACGCGGCGATTAGCCGCCCCCGGTCTTGCCGCAGCACGGCTTCCAGAGCTTTGGAAACTGCGATGCCCTGGGGGGCGGCTTGGGCCATGCTTTGACGCCCTGGGCCCGTCAGGTGTTGGTGGGGTTGTAGTTCATCAGCGGGCGCACTTCGATGGTGCCAAACTTGGCCGCCGGGATCAGGGCCGCATAGCGCAAAGCGGTGTCCAGATCGGGCACGTCCAGCACGTAATACCCGCCCAGGTGTTCGCGGGTCTCGGCAAACGGTCCGTCCATGGTTTCGGCTTTGCCGCCGCGCAGGCGCAATGAAGTCGCGGTGTCGATGCCTTGCAGGCCTTCGCCGCTGCGCAGCACGCCGTCGGCACCGGCCTTTTCATTGAAGGCAGAAAACTCGGCCATCATGGCCTGGAATTCAGGTGTGCCATAGGTGGGCTCAGCACTGGGGGCGCTGTAGATCAAGAACATGTATTGCATGGTGATTTCTCCATTGAGGAATTGAGGTAGTGAAACGAGGTTCAGAGACGGAACACGGCCACGGCGAGTGACACCATCACGATGATCATGGCCAACAAACTTGCGCTGTTGCCGACATAACGCAGCGGGTGGCCAGCGTTGTCGGCCTTCAGGCCGAAGGGGTGGACCAGCCTGCCCACCAGCAGCAAGCCGCCGGCAGCGTGCAGCCACAAGGCACCTGCGCCATTGCCTTCGGCAAGCATCATCAACACCAGCACCATGGGTGCCCATTCGATGAAGTTGCCGTGCTGGCGAATGCGCTCGTGCAGCCCAGGGTTGCCAGCGTCGCCGATGGACACCTTGAGCGCGGCCCGAACGGAAGTGACCCTGAACCAGAGCACCAGACCGAGCAAAGCCAGAGGAAGCGCATACAGCGCGGTGGTTTGGAAAGCCATGAAAAACTCCTTTTAGTGTGAATGGCAACTGAAGACGCCGCCGACGGGTTCGGTTTCGACATGGCATCAAAGAAATCTTTGAAAAGGGTGAAATCAAGGGTAAACCCGCAGTTCACCGGCCCGCCAAGGAAAGGCCTAGACCGGCCGCTTCAACACCAGGGTCACGATGTCGTAGCTGGCCACCAGCTCACTGTGCTGGTTGGTCACCTGCACGTGGCGATGTCCCCCGATCTGTTGAACGGCTGAGTTGAAGGTGGCGGCTCCTTTCGCCCG
>JBJTSJ010000172.1:0-12112 GCA_046076605.1 Tabrizicola sp. | reverse complement strand
CTTCACGCTGGGCAACCAGATCATGGAGCCGCTGATCGAACATATGAAGCTGTCGAAAGCCCAAGCCGAGGCTAGGGCGATCGAGCTTCTGGAGTTGGTCGGCATTCCGGACGCGAAGCGCCGCCTGTACCAGTACCCGCACCAATTCTCGGGCGGGATGCGCCAGCGGGTGATGATCGCGATTGCGCTGGCCTGTGACCCGGACGTTCTGATCGCCGATGAACCGACGACGGCCCTTGATGTGACGATCCAGGCGCAGATTCTGGAACTGGTGCGCGAGCTTCGGAAAAAGCTTGGCATGGCAATCATCTGGATCACGCATGATCTTGGAGTGATTGCAGGAATCGCCGATCGGGTCATGGTGATGTACGGCGGCCAGATCGTCGAACAGGCGCCAGTGACCGAGCTTTTTGCCAATCCGCAGCACCCCTATACCCGGGCGCTCTTGAAGACGATCCCGCGGATTACCGGCGAACGGGAAGCGCGGCTGAAGGTGATTGAAGGCCAACCACCGATCCTGACGGGCCCACTGACCGCCTGCCCTTTCCGGGCGCGATGCGAATACCGCCATGCCGCCTGCGACGCCCTAAATCCTGCCCGACGGGCGATCGACGGCAAGTCGCTTGGCCATGGGCATGATGTGGCCTGCCACTGGCAGGCGCCAGCGTCAGCGGAGGCCGCACATGCTTGATGCCTCTGAATCGCCGCTGGTCGAAGTCGACGACCTGAAGATGCATTTTCCGATCTATACCGGCCTGTTCCGCAAACATACTGGCGACGTGAAGGCGGTGGACGGCGTGTCTTTCAACATCATGGCCGGACAGACGCTTGGGCTGGTCGGTGAATCCGGCTGCGGCAAGTCGACTGTCGGTCGCGCCATGTTGCGGCTTTACGAGCCGACTGCGGGACGCGTGGTGATTGCAGGCGAAGATGTCGCCCGCATGTCGCCCGAAGCACTGCGCAAGAAGCGGCCGACCATGCAGATGGTGTTCCAGGACCCGCAGGCCAGCCTGAACCCCCGCATGACGCTGGCCGACATCGTCAGCGAGCCGCTGGCCGAACACACAGATTGGACCCGCGACCAGAAGCTGGAGCGGGTTTACGAGTTGATGGATCAGGTCGGTCTCAACCGCCGTTTCGTGAACCGCTTTCCGCATGAATTTTCTGGCGGGCAGCGACAACGCATCGGGATCGCCCGCGCGCTGGCGCTGAAGCCGCGCTTCATCGTCTGCGACGAACCCATCGCGGCCTTGGACGTGTCGATCCAGGCGCAGGTGGTGAACCTGCTGGAGGACCTACAGGAAAAGCTGGGGTTGACCTACCTGTTCATCAGCCATGACCTGTCGATGGTGCGCCACCTCGCCCAACGGGTCGCGGTCATGTACCTGGGCCGGATCGCCGAACTGTCCCCGTCCCGGGACCTTTATGCCCGCCCGTTGCACCCCTATGCCGAAGCCCTGCTGTCAGCGGTCAACGAGCCCGATCCGGTGCTTGCCGCCCGACGCAACCGCATCATCCTGAAGGGCGACGTGCCCTCACCTGCCAATCCGCCCAAGGGCTGCAACTTCTGTACGCGCTGCCCAAAGGTGATGGATATCTGCCGCAGTGTGAAGCCCGATCTGGTCGAAGTGGAACCAGGCCGGATGGTCGCCTGCCATCTTTATGCACCTACCGCCGGATCAACCGGCGGGACCGAGGCCACCGAGCGTAACCAACAAGGAGAGACCCGATGAAACTGAGAGCAGCCCTTCTGGGCGCTGTGGCCGTGATGGGGCTTGCCCCCGCGGCTTTTGCCGAGCGCGGCACCGACGGTGAGCTGAAACTCACCTTCCCGCAGGCCGTCTCGATCGTGAACCCCTATCTCTCGGGTGGCACGAAGGACATCCTCGCCGCGGCGATGGTTGTCGAACCACTGGCCGTCGTCGATCCGAACGGTGTTCTGGTTCCGCGTCTGGCCGCCGAGATCCCGACGCTGGAAAACGGCGGCGTGTCGGCTGACATGACCTCGATCACCTGGAAACTGCTGCCGGACCTGAAATGGTCGGACGGCACTGCGGTGACGGCCGATGACGCGGTCTTCACCTGGCAGTATTGCACCCACCCTGAAGGCGGCTGCAGCCAGGCGACGAAATACGACGGCGTCAAGTCGGTCGAAGCGGTCGACGCCTCGACGATCAAGGTGACGTTCGATGCACCGAAGCCGAACCCCTACACCGCCTTCGTCAGCGGCCTGTCGCCCATCCTTCAGAAAGCCCAGTTCGAAGCCTGCATCGGCGCTGCTGCCCCGACCTGCACGGACGCGAACAACATGCCGATCGGCACCGGCCCGTTCAAGGTCGTGGGCTTCACGGTGAATGACACTGTCAGCATGGAAGCCAACCCGAACTACCGCGACCCGGCCAAGCCTGCCTTCGCGACCGCCATGATCAAGGGCGGCGGCGATGCGGAAAGCTCGGCCCGCGCCGTGATGGAGACCGGCGAATTCGACTATGCCTGGAACACCCAGATCCCGCCGGACAGCCAGGCTGCGATGACCGCCGCCGGCAAGGGCCAGTTCGTGGTGGCATTCGGCACTCTGGTCGAGCGGATCGAGATGAACATGACCGATCCTTCGGCCGATCTGCCGGAAGGTGAACGCTCCACCGTCAAGCATCCGCATCCGATCCTGTCGGACATCAAGGTGCGGACCGCCCTGTCGATGGCTATCGATCGGTCGATCCTGGTGGAAGTCGGCTACGGTGCAGGCGGCAAGCCAACCTGCAACATCATCCCTGGGCCGGAAGGCTGGGCTTCGGACAACACTGCCTGCCTGACCCAGGACCTTGAAGGCGCGAAGGCACTTTTGGAAGAGGCCGGCTGGTCCGATACCGATGGCGACGGCGTGCGCGACAAGGACGGCAAGAAGCTCAAGCTTCTGTACCAGACCACCGTCAACCCGATCCGCCAGGACTTTCAGGCGCTGGTCAAGGACTGGTGGGCTGAAATCGGCGTCGAGACCGAGCTGAAGTCGATCGACCCGGGCGTGTTCTTCGGGGGTGACCCGGGCTCGCCGGACACGTTCCAGAAGTTCTATGCCGACGTCGAGATGTATGCCAATAACTCGGAAAGCCCGGACCCGGAAAGCTATCTGGCCCAGTACCTCTGCGCCAAGATCCCCTCGCCGGAAACCCAGTGGCAGGGCGAAAACATGAACCGCTTCTGCAACCCGGACTACGAGGCGCTGCATACTGAACTGAGCCAGACCACTGACCTCGCCAAGCGTCAGGAAATCGCTAAGAAGCTGAACGACATGGTCACCAAGGACAGCATGACCGTTGTCCCGCTGGTGCATCGCGGCACGCTTTCGGCGCATTCCAACACGCTGGGCGGCGTCCAGATCAACGCCTGGGACATGGAGACCTGGAACACCGCAGACTGGTTCCGCATCAAGTAAAGAAGCCTGCTGCGGGGCCGGTCATCCGGCCCCGCAGCTCTTCGTCTCTCTGATCCAAGGCGCGCCGCGCATGCTTACCTTCACGCTTCGCAGGCTACTTCTGGCCATTCCAACACTGTTGGTCATCTCACTGGTGATCTTCCTGTTGGTCGATCTTGCGCCGGGGTCGCCGATGTCGCAGATCCCGCTGACGGTCCCGCCGGAAGTGAAGCAGAAAATGATGGAGGCACTCGGCGCGGATCAGCCGGTCTTTGTCCGCTATCTTCTTTGGCTCAAGCAGTTCTTCTGGGTCGAACCGATGACCCAGCTCGACTATTGGTTTGGCACGACTTTCGTCGAGGGCGAACAGCGCATCCTGTCATGGCAGTCGCGCAGCCCCGTCTTCACCATCATCGGCGAACGCATGCCCCAAACCCTGATCGTGATTGGCACCGCCTATCTGGTTGGCATCCTGATCGCGCTGCCAATCGGCATCTACTCGGCCTACCGCCAGTATTCGTTCTTCGACCAGGCTGGCACCATGTTCGCGATGATCGGCTTTTCTGTGCCGACCTTCTTTTCCGGAACGCTGTTCATCATCATTTTCGCGGTGTGGCTTGGCTGGTTCCCGACCAAGTACGACACGACGCTTGAGGTGACGGACTGGGCCACCTTCTGGGAACAGATCCGCCAGATGGCCCTGCCTGTGATGACGCTGGGCCTGGCCAATGCCGCCGCAATCAGCCGCTACATGCGGTCGTCCATGCTGGACAACATGACGATGGACTATGTCCGCACCGCCCGTGCCAAGGGCATGAGCGAGCGGACCGTCGTCCTGAAGCATGTGCTGCGGAACTCGCTGATCCCCGTAGTCACGGTCATCGCGCTTGGCATTCCGTCGATCTTCGGCGGCGCCATCATCACCGAGAACCTCTTCGGCGTAAACGGCATCGGCGCGGCGCTGATTGGCGCCATTCAGGCCAGCGACCTGCCCATGGTCCAGACCCTTGCCTTCATTTTTGCAGTGCTGATCGTCCTCTTCAATCTGATCGCCGATATCCTCTACGGCCTTCTTGACCCCCGGATCCGCTATGACTGATGCAAGCAGCACTCCGCCGAAACCGGCCAGCCAGATGCGTGATATCTGGCAGCAGTTTCGTACGCACAAGGGCGCGCTGTTCGGGCTGATCGTACTGGGAATTCTGGTTCTGTTCGTGGTGTTCGGCCAGTTGTTCTGGGATCCGCCGCAGCGGCTTTCAGACACCATCAAGATGAAGAACCAGGGGCCATCCCTGAGTGCACCGTTCGGGACCGATCAACTGGGCCGCGACCTGTTGTTGCGGATGATGCAGGCAGGCAAGGTATCGCTGGCCGTCGGCATGGTGGCGATGGTCATCGCAATCGTCTTTGGCACCTTCATCGGCATCCTCGCGGGCTACTTCAAGAAACTGGACGGCCCGCTGATGCGGCTGACCGACATGTTCCTGGCTCTTCCGCTCATCCCCCTGCTTCTAGTCATGGTGATGCTGTTCCGCGATAAGGTCGCAGCGATTCTTGGGCCAGAACTTGGTGCCTCCACCCTGATCGTCTTTGCCATTGGCATTACCTCGTGGATGGCCACGGCCCGCATTGTCCGCGGCGAGGTATTGACGCTGAAAGAGCGGGAATACGTGCTTGCCGCCCGTTCCATCGGGGCGCGTCCCCGGCGGATCATCCTGCGGCACATCCTGCCGAACGTGGTGTCGCCCGTGATGGTGGCCGCGACGCTGGGCGTGGCCGAGGCGATCATCACCGAGTCCGTCCTGTCCTTCCTGGGCCTGGGCTTCCCGCCGGACTTCCCGACTTGGGGCCGACTGCTGTTCGACGGGCTGCAGTACATGCAGGTCTACCCGGAGCGCGTGATCTGGCCGGGTCTCGCGATCTCGCTGACCGTGCTGTCGGTGAACTACATCGGCGACGGGCTGCGCGACGCCCTCGACCCCCGCATCCGGGGACGCTGACGCTCGTCGGTAACTTGGTTCCTCCTCGCCAGGGGCATCCCCGACGAGGAGACGAAGTCTAACGAGGAGGCTCGCTTAGTGCAGCGTCTTCCGGATGCGGCGGACCATCAGCCAGACCGCCAGCACCACCACCGGCACCAGACCAGCCAGCAGCGCGCCGTGGCTGATGTGCAGCGCATGGGCCGCAGGCTCCAGGAAATAGGCCGCCAGGTTCACCGCATAGTAGCTGATCGCCACGGTCGACAGGCCCTCGACGGTGCGCTGCAGGCGCAGTTGCAGGTCGGCCCGTTGATCCATGCTTTCCAGAAGCTTCTGGTTCTGCGCTGACCGTTCCACGTCGACCCGCGTCCGCAACAGTTCCGCCGCCCGCTCCGCCCGCTCGGCCATCGCCTTCAACCGGCTTTCCGAGGATTTCACCGTCCGCATGGCCGGGTCGTAGCGGCGCATCATGAATTCTGCAAAGGTCTGGCGACCCTGGATGCGCTGTTCGCGCAGCACCTCGATCCTCTGGTTGACAATCGCTTCATAGGCTGCGGTCGCCCCGAACCGGAAAGAAAACTGCACAGCCAGGCTTTCCAGTTCGGCCGAAATGGTCAGCAGGTTGTGCAGCGCCACTTCCGGCGCTGGTTCGGCATTGTCGAGGCCAGAAACCAGCGCCGAGAGCTTCGGGTCAAGCGCATTCAGCCGCCCTGACAGGTCGCGCGACCGCATCAGGCCCAGCATCGACATGGCACGGTAGGTTTCGATCTCGCACAGCCGCTGCACGATCCGCCCAACCCGACGCGGCCCCGTCCCCGGGGCCACGAAGACAGCAAAGCGCATATGACCGGCCGGGTCGATCCTGAAATCCCCCGCCACCACTGCGGCCCCGTCCACGACCCGGCTGACCGCCAGGCTTTCGGGCACGAACCAGTCATCCACCTTCTGCAGCAACTCATCTTCGGAGGCCGGCATCGGCTCGACCCGGATCAGGACCGAGGTCAGCCGCCGCCCCGGTGCCACGGCCAGCCAGTCCTCGGGCAGGACCTCGGCCTCTGCTGGATCAAAGGGCCGGGCCGAAGTCCCCTTGGTGAAGGCGGTGTAGGTCACGAACTCGGTATGGCTTTCCCATTTCAGCTCGGCCCGTCCGATCGGCCCCTGGAAATGCGTTGCCCCCGGCTGTGGATGCGCGCTGCCGTGGCGATCAAGAAGGTCTAGCAGATGCGACAGGTCCGCGCCCCGGTCCCGGTTCTGCGCCTGGACCGGTTCCTTGATCGCGACATACACAGCCGTCGACGGCACGTCGAGCGACGGGAACGGCCGCGCATGCAGCTCGTTTACGGTGGCATAGCGCAAGGGGTGGTCGGAAATCGGCATTCTTCAGGGTCCGCGGTCGGGCTTTTCTCTGTCGCGCATATCCAGATTTTTCGTTGGGCTCCATGGTTTTATCAGCATGCAACGGCATACCGGGCCATTGCCCCACGCTTGTGCCAAGATTTCTTGCAACTGGTAGCGTAGGGACCGTTTAGATCCTGCGTATGTCACCTTAGGCAACAGGATGATCCTGTGCCGTTCCAAGATCGGCCTAACCGCCCCTGCATAAGGACGACAACATGCGCAGCTTCCTCTTGGCCGCCGTCATGGCCCTACCCATCACGCCCGCCTTTGCCGACATCACTGTCACCACTGACCGTGGCGGCAGCGCAGTGGTTTCGCGGGATTGCACCCGCGGCGACGGCCAGGCGGTCTGCACGACCCAAGCCTTGCGGACCGGACCCGAAGGCAAGACCGCCTCGAAAACCCGGGTGCGAACCGCCGAACGCGGCTTTGTCTCGACCAGCGTCTCGATCACGGGCCCGGAAGGAAACACACGGACGCGCGAACGCAGCTTTGCCCGCGGCGACTAACCTCCCCGATCCGACAGGGTTGTGCCGGGACTTGCCTCCCGGCACAGTCAGGTCAAGCTTGGGCCAAGAAACCAGCAGGGACGCGCGTGACAGCGGATGACGATCGTCAGACGATGGCAGCTCTCGCCGCTGGGGACCGCCAGGCGATGGCTGTTCTGATCCGCCGACACGGACCGGGGATACGTCGCTTTCTTGCCGGGGTCCTGACCAGGCCCGACGAAGCCGAGGACCTGGCGCAAGAGACCTTCCTGCGGGTCTGGTCCGCGGCCACCCGTTACGACCCGACCCTGGCTTCGCCCTCGACCTGGGTCTACCGGATCGCGCTTAGGCTGGCCATTGACCGCAACCGCCGCACCGGGTTTCGCCGCTTTCTCGGCCTTGAAGCGACGCCGGAACCGGTGGACGATCAGCCTGGCGCCGACCGTGACCTCGCCGCGCGGCAGGCGCTGGCGCGGACGCAACGAGCATTGGCCCGGCTTCCCGATCGGCAAAGGCGGGCTTTGTTGCTGCGGGCGGCGGCAGGGCTTTCGAATGCGGAAATCGCCGCCACATTGGGGATCAGTTCTGGAGCTGTAGAGCAGTTGCTGGTGCGGGCGCGGTCTGCACTTCGCGCCATCACGACGGGGGAGACGGAATGACACAGGCGGATGATGATGCGATGGACAAGGCCCTGGCCGATGCCTTGGGTCCGGGGGCCGAGGATGTTGCCCCGCTTTCGCGCGCGGTTCTGACCCGGTTGGCCGAGCATTCCGCCCCCCGGACATTGCCACTTGCCGAGGTGCTGGTTCAGCCTGTCCCTGCGGCAAGCCTTTTGCTCGGGCTTCTTGGGCTGGCTGCCGTGCTGGGCTATGCCGCCGTCCCGGCAGCGCCGGACGAAATCACCGTGATTCTCGAACTGCTTGGCCTGGGGTTCTGAGATGACGACATCCGCTTCCGTCCCACCGTCACCGCGCCGATCCTGGGGCCGCATTGTGCTTATCTTCGTGCTCGTTCTGTCGCTTTTCGGCAATGCGGTGGCCGTCGGCGCCTGGCTCCGCTTGCGCGAAGCCAGGACCGAACTTTTCGGCCCCGAGGCCGCCGCGGCACGACTGCCGACAGAGTTGCGGCAAGAGCTTCGCACGTCGCTGCGCGGCGAGATGCGCAGCCTGCGTCCGCTGCTGCGTGACGTGGTCCAGGCGCGTGAGGCCATTGTCGTGGCAGCCGCAGCCCGTCCTTACATCCGCGCCGACGCCGAAGCAGCGATGGATGGCTTCCGAGGCAGCGTTGACTCTCTGTTGCGCGAGGTGCAGCGGGTCTTTCTGGACCTGCTGGACGCAAAAGCGGCCGAAGGCCCCTAGGCAGCCGGTTCAGGCGGCTGCGGCAAGTCGGCAGGGAAAGAAGTCTTCGACCCTGACCTCCGCCCCGTCAAAGGTGCAGAAGCTGGAGGGCGGCACTTCGTCCCAACCGCCTTCTTCTGCTTCCAATGGTTCGGACACGACGGCCCGACCGCGACGGGTGTCGGACCAGCGGTGATACAAGGACGGAGCCGCCGCATCGGTGGCATAACGGACAGCGTACAGCCGTTGACCATCGGATAAGGCAGCGGTCATCCGGAGATGCGGCGCCGCCCCCTTCTGGCGCGCCAACCCGATGAACCGCGCCGCTGCACGCTCAAGCGCGCCGCGCGGGTCGTCAGTCAGGCCCTCGGCCAGGGCCACCAGGAACAGCGCCTCGCTGTCGGTCGCGCCCTTGCGATGGGGGTACAGGTGTTCAGGGATCATCATGTCGGCGTCGCGGCGGAAGGCATCGTAGCCGCCGACCTGGCCGTTGTGCATGAAACTCCACCGCCCATGCGTGAACGGGTGGCAGTTGTTGCGGCTGGTCGCGGTGCCCGTAGAGGCGCGGACATGGGCGAGGAAGAGATGCGACTGGACCTGGGCCGTCAGGCTGCGCAGGTTCGGGTCGGACCAGGCGGGCAGGACATCGCGGAAGAGGCCCGGTTCCGGCTTCGCGCCGTACCAGGCGATGCCAAAGCCGTCGGCGTTGATCGCGGTGTGGCACTGCGTGGCGCAATGCGACTGGTGGATGAGCGAGTGGCCGGGGCGGCTCACGATCTCCTCAAGGAAGATCGGCGCACCGGTGTAGGCGGCCCAGCGGCACATCTAGCCTTGCCTCGTCGAATGGATCATCTGCTCACGCCTTCTTTTTGTGGAAGTCTAGCAGAAATCGAACGGGCCGGGAAAGTCAGTGCCGAGGATTTGAGGAAAACCCTACTCGATCTCCTCGACGACCATCAGGTCGCGGGTGCTTGCGCCCTTCGCAAACGCCAGGGCGGCCTGATAGGCGGGGGAGTTGTAGCACTCCACCGCCTTTTCCAGGCTCGGGAAGCGCGCGACGACGTTGCGCGGGCGGTCGTTGCCTTCAAGCTGCACGTAGTGCCCACCGCGGGCTAGGAAGACGCCGCCGTGGGCCGCGATGGCCTCGGTCGCGCCCTTGGCGTATTTGGCGTAGGCCTCGGTGTCGGTGACGTGGACGTGGGCGATCCAGAGGGCGGTCGGCATGTCAGGCTCCAATCGCGGCTTCGGCCGCCTTGATGGCTGCGTCGGCCTGGGCGATATCCGCGCCCCCAGCTTGTGCGAGGTCGGGACGGCCACCGCCGCCCTTGCCACCCAGCGCCTCGGCTGCGGCCTTGACCAGGGTCACGGCGGAGAGCTTCGCGGTCAGGTCCTGCGTGACGCCTGCGGCGACGGCGGGCTTCGCGCCGGTATCAGCGATGAGGAGGACAGCGCCCGAGCCGAGGCGGGCCTTCATCTCGTCGATCAGCGCAGGAAGGTCCTTGCCCGAGACGCCGGAAAGCACCTGAGCAACGAACTTCACCCCATTGATTTCCTTGGTTTCAGGGCCAGACGCCTTGCCGCCCATCGCCACCTCGCGGCGCAGTTGCGCGACCTCGTTCGCCAGCGCCTTCCGTTCGTCGAAGAGCGCGCGGATGCGGTCGGCAAGTTCCGCGGTCGGGGCCTTGATGATCGCCGCGATGTCGTTCAGCCGCGCGTCCTGCTGGCGCAGGTGGTCCAGCGCCGCCTGCCCCGTCAGCGCCTCGATCCGGCGGACGCCGGCAGAGGAGGCGCTTTCCGACAGTATCACCATTGACCCGATGTCCCCGGTGCGGCCGACATGGGTGCCGCCGCAGAGTTCAAGGGAGTAGGTCTTGCCGTCGGTGCCCTTGCCCGAGCCCTCCAGCGTGCCCATCGACACGACGCGGACCTCCTCACCATACTTCTCGCCGAACAGTGCCTGCGCGCCGATGGCACGGGCGTCGTCGGGGGTCATGATCCGGGTCTCGACGGCTGAGTTCTGGCGGATGAAGGCGTTGACCTCGGCTTCGATGGTTGTCAGGTCCGGGTCCGAGATCGCCGCCGAATGGCTGAAGTCGAAACGCAACCGTTCGGCGGCATTGAGGGAACCCCGCTGGGCGACGTGATCGCCAAGCGCCCGTCGCAGCGCCTCGTGCAGGAGGTGCGTCGCGGAGTGGTTGGCGCGGATCGCGGAGCGGTGGCCGTGCGCCACTTCCAGCTTTGCGGGTTGTCCTTTGACAACAGTGCCTTCCGTGACCTTTGCAATGTGGATGAAGACCCCGGCAGCTTTCTTCACATCAGTCACTTCGGCAAGACCGGTCTGGGTGCGGATCAGGCCCGCATCGCCGACCTGACCGCCGGATTCCGCGTAGAACGGGGTTTGGTTGACGACGATCTGCACGGTCTGGCCGGTCTCGGCCTGCCCCACGGTCGCGCCATCACGGAGAAGCGCGGTGATCACGCCCTCCGCAGTCTCGGTGTCATAGCCGAGGAATTCGGTCACTCCATGCTCTTCGGCGATCTCGAACCAGATCTTCGCATCACCCGCCGCTCCGGTCCCCTGCCAGGCCGCGCGGGCCTTGGCCTTCTGCTCGGCCATCGCCGCGTCAAAGCCCTGGACGTCGACCTCACGCCCCTTTTCGCGCAGCGCGTCCTGCGTCAGGTCGAGCGGGAAGCCGTAGGTGTCGTACAACTTGAACGCCGCAGTGCCCGGCAGCGCCGCACCCTCAGCGAGCCCCGCAAGTTCGTCGTCCAGAAGCCGCAGGCCGCGGTCGAGGGTCTGCTTGAACTTCGTCTCCTCGGTCCGCAGCGTTTCTTCGATCAGCGACTGGGCACGGGACAGCTCCGGATAGGCTCCGCCCATCTGACGAACCAGCGCCGGGACCAGACGGTGCATCACCGGGTCCTGCGCGCCGAGCATGTGGGCGTGACGCATCGCGCGGCGCATGATCCGGCGGAGGACATAGCCGCGCCCCTCGTTCGACGGCATCACGCCGTCGGCGATCAGGAAGGAGGTGGACCGCAGGTGGTCGGCGATCACGCGGTGGTGGATTTTCCCTGGCCCATCAGGATCTTGCGACGTGACGTTCGCACTCGCTTCGATCAGCGACCGCATCAGGTCGGTGTCGTAGTTGTCGTGCTTGCCCTGCAGAAGCGCCCCGATCCGTTCCAGACCCATCCCGGTATCGATCGACTGCATCTCCAGGGGGATCAGCCGCCCATCGGCGAACTGTTCGTTCTGCATGAAGACGTTGTTCCAGATCTCGATGAACCGGTCGCCATCCTGTTCTGCAGACCCTGGAGGTCCGCCCCAGATGTGGGGGCCATGGTCGTAGAAGATTTCCGTGCAAGGGCCACAGGGACCCGTGGGCCCCATGCGCCAGAAATTGTCGTCCGAGGCGATGCGGATGATGCGGTCGTCGGAAAGGCCCGAGATCTTCTTCCAGTAGCCCGCCGCCTCATCGTCGGTGTGGTAGACAG
>JBJTSJ010000171.1:0-9378 GCA_046076605.1 Tabrizicola sp. | reverse complement strand
CAGACGCAGCGGGCGATCTGGGCGCCGAGGATCGAGTGATCCTCGGGACGGCCCTTGCCGATGTCGTGGAGGAAAAGCGCGACGTAGAGGATCTTGCGATCGACCCCGTCCTTGAGGATGCCGGAGACGACGGGCAACTCCTCCACCAGCTCGCCGCGTTCGATCTGGTCGAGGATGGAGATGCATTGGATGATGTGTTCGTCCACAGTGTAATGGTGGTAGACGTTGAACTGCATCATCGCGACGATGGCTTCGAATTCGGGAATGAAAGCCGCCAGAACGCCCAGCTCGTTCATGCGGCGCAGGGCGCGTTCCGGATTACCATGCGACAGGAGAAGGTCGAGGAAGATGCGCTGCGCCTCCGGGTTCTCGCGCATTTCGTCGTCGATGAGATCGAGGTTCTGAGTCACGATCCGCATCACGTTCGGATGCAGCAGGTACTTCGTGCGCAAGGCTTCCTCGAAGACCCGCAACAGGTTCAGCTTGTCCTTCAGAAAGTCCTTCGGGTCCTTCAGGTCGATCCGGCCCTGCACCAGCTTGTAGCCGGACTTGACCCGCTTGGTCATCTTGAAGATGCCGAAAAGGCTTGCCTCGCGCTTGGCATGGCGGGCTTCCAGTTCGGTCAGGAAGACACGGGTCAGCTCGCCCACGCGGGTCGCAAAGCGGAAGTAATCCTGCATGAAATGCTCGACGGCCCGCCGTCCGGCCGTGTCGCGATAGCCCATCCGGTCCGCTACCTCGACCTGCAGGTCGAAGGTCAGCGTGTCGGTCGGCCGCCCGGTGATGTAGTGCAGGTGGCAACGCACCGCCCAGAGGAAATCCTCGGCCCGGTCGAAGCTGTCAAACTCCTCACGCGAAAGAAGCCCCGCCCCAACCAGTCCCTTGGCCGAAGAGACACGGTGCAGGTACTTGCCGATCCAGTACAGGGTCTGAAGATCGCGAAGCCCGCCCTTCCCTTCCTTGACGTTCGGCTCCAGCACATAGCGCTGGCCGCCCTGCCGCTTATGCCGCTCGGCCCGTTCGGCAAGCTTCGCCTCGATGAACTCCGGGCCGGAATTCTTGAACAGCTCACCCCACAGCTTATCGCCCAACTCTGCCGCAAGCGGTTGGTGCCCGCAGATGAAACGGTGTTCCAAGAGCGCGGTGCGGATCGTCACATCCTCGCGCCCCAGGCGCAGGCAATCCTTTACCGTGCGGCTGGAGTGACCGACCTTCAGCTTCAGGTCCCACAGCATGTACAGCATCGTCTCGATGACGCTTTCCGCCCATGGAGTGATCTTCCACGGGGACAGGAACAGAAGATCGACATCGGACTGCGGCGCCATTTCGGCCCTGCCGTATCCGCCGACACCCAGAACGGCGATGCGTTCTGCATCGGTCGGATTGGCGATCGGGTGCAGTCGCATTGCAGCAGCCAGAGTTACCTCGACCAGAACGTCGGTCAGTGCCGCCTGGGCCGAAATCAGCGCGCGGGCCTCTCGGGGGGACCGGCGGAACTCGGCTTCGAAAGCAGCCGCAGTCTCGGCCTTTGCGGCCTGAAGCTCTCGTACAACGCGTGCGCGTCCGGTCTTGCCATCGTCATTTGGATTCAGGCCGGCCAGCACCCGGGCAGCAAGCGCCTTGGCATCAGGAACGGGATAGGGGGCACCGGCAGGACCCGGTACCTCCGGAGCCGCCGCAGTGGCTTCCACGATCGCGCGACCCGTCGTCAGAATCCGGCGCCCGCAAAATTGCGCGGTGCAGCATCGACCACAACAACCTGGCTGTCCCGGATCTGGGCAACCGCCAGGCCGCGCTGGTTGGTCCCGTTCGGAAGCAGGCGGAAGATCCCCGACACCCCGGCGAAACCGGCCGACTGGGTCAGGTCAGCCTTGCCCAGCGGCGCACCTCCCTTGACCCGCCCGGCCAGCGCCCCGATGGCGGCGATGCCGTCATAGGCAAGACCCGCAACCGGCACCGGCTGGCTCCCGTAGGCGGATTCGTAGCGCGAACGGAACTGCGCGGTCAGGCCCGGATCGGGCATCGCGAACCAGCCGCCCTGCACACCCGGCAGGGACAGGGTCGCGGGCGGGATGTCCCAGCGGGTCAGACCGATGAACTGGGTCGTGTTCCGGTCGATGCCGTTGTCGACCAGAAGCTGGCTGAGCAGCGGCAGTGCACCGGCCGTATCTGCCGTCAGGAACAGCGCCGTCGCACCCGAGGATTTTGCGGTGCCTACGATGCCCGAGGCAGCCTGGACGATGCCGTTCTGCGAGAATTCATACGAGGTCACCCCGACGACCGACCCACCAGCCGAAGCGACGCCGCGTTCGATGGCGGCCTTGCCGACCTCGCCTGCCACGTTGCGGTCATGCACGATCAGGACCTTCGACGTGCCATTCTTGACGGCAAAGCGGGCAAGCCGGGCAGCGGTGACATCGAAGGTCTGGCCCAGCACAAAGACGTTTCCGCCGGCAATGGCCGCGTTGTTGGAAAAGGCCAGGACGTTCACGCCGGAGCTTGCGACCGCCACCCCGGCCGCGTTGGCCTCTTCCGAATAGAACGGCCCCAGAATGACCTGCGCGCCCTCATCGACGGCCTGCTTTGCCAAGGCGGAGGCCTGGGCCGGGCTGCCACCGGTCTTGTAGACCCGCAAGTCAATCTTCACGCCGGACAGATCCGCCATCGCCAGGCGCGCGGCATTCTCAAGGTTCGAGCCGAACAGTTCGTCTTGCGATTGGCCAGAGCCCGAGGGTACCAGCAGGGCAACCTGAACTGACCCGCCGTTGCCGGCCGGTGAAGTGCTTGGCCCCGAGGTCGGCACGCAAGCGGACAGCACCACGGCACCCACGGCAAGACAGACCTGACCCAGCGACTTGCGGGCCCGACGAATAACGGACAACATGGTGGTTCCTCACTGTTGCAGTGCGACTGCGATTGCGGGCCAAGGTAATGGGTTCGATGCGGGAAGTAAACTTGTGAGGCAGACCTCCGATACCCCTGATTCCGCGTGGAAACCCGGCTTGCGCGCCATTCCGCCGGGCCTGCACTTCGTGTCGACCCCGATCGGGGCGGCACGAGACATCACGCTGCGGGCGCTGGATGTTCTGGCGGGGGCTGACGTACTGGTGGCGGAAGACACCCGCACCCTCAAGCACCTGATGGAAATCCATGGTATTGCGCTGGGAAGGCGCCCGGTGATCGCCTATCACGATCACTCTGGCGAAGGTCAGACCCAACGGCTGGTCGCCCTGATCGCCGACGGAAAGAGCCTGGCCTATGCCTCGGAAGCCGGGACCCCGCTGATTTCGGACCCAGGGTTCGAACTGGCCCGTGAGGTTGCCGCGAAGGGCCTGCCGATGACCGCCGCACCTGGTCCCTGCGCGGCAATCTGCGCGCTGACATTGTCCGGCCTGCCATCCGACCGTTTTTTCTTTGCTGGCTTCGCCCCTGCGGCAAAATCCGCAAGGCGGTCATTCCTCGCGGACCTCGCGGGCGTGCAAGCCACGTTGATCTTCTACGAAAGCCCCAAGCGGCTGTCAGGCCTTTTGTCGGACATGGCCGAAACGCTTGGATCGACACGAAAGGCTGCCGTCTGCCGTGAGTTGACCAAACGCTTTGAAGAGGTGCTGCGCGGCACGCTGCAGGACCTGACGGCACAGGTCGGCAGCCGCGAGATCAAGGGCGAAGTGGTGGTGCTGGTCGACCGCGCTGCAGCTGCCGCGGCAACAGAAGACAGCATTGCGGCGGCGCTGGACGCAGCCCTGAAGACGATGTCCGTTAAGGATGCCGCAACCTTTGTCTCTCAGACTCTGGGGGCGCCCCGCAAGACAGTCTACCGGATCGCGCTTGACCGCAGCCCAGGATAGGCCCGATGCCCGTCGACCTCGTCTCCAACCCCGCGCTGCAATCCCGCAAGGCGCGCGGCCTCACGAACAATCTCGCAGGTCACGCGGCCGAAGCCTCTGTCGCTCGCCACTATGAACAGCGCGGCATCCCGATCTGCGCGCAGAACTGGCGTGGCGTCACTGGCGAAATCGATCTGATCGGTCGTGACGGTGATGTGGTCGTCTTCGTCGAGGTCAAGCAAAGCCGCTGTCACGACATCGCGGCCTCGCACATCTCGCAAGCCCAGATCGGGCGGATTTTCGCGACGGTGGATGAGTACCTTGCCGGGGAACCCAAGGGCCTTCTGACCGATGTCAGGATCGACCTTGCGCTGGTGGACGGGATGGGTCGGATCGAGATCGTCGAAAACGCCTTCGCGGGCTGAATTGCATCTTCCTTCGGCTTCGGTCATCACTCTCACTCGCATGACGGAGTGACGCGATGCCCCTTAAGGTTGCCCTGCAGATGGACCCGATCGGGTCGGTCAACATCAACGGCGATTCCACCTTCCGGATCGCACTTGAGGCGCAGGCGCGCGGGCACCACCTGTTTTTCTACACGCCCGACCGGTTGGCCTTTGTCGAGGGTCGCGTGATGGCGCGCGGCTGGCCGATCGAGGTTAGGCGCGAGGTCGGGAACCACGTCACCTATGGCGAGGAGACTGAGGTCGACCTGGGCGACTACGACGTCGTCTGGCTGCGCCAGGACCCGCCCTTCGACATGGGCTACATCACCACGACCCACCTCTTGGAGATGATCCACCCGAAGACGCTGGTGGTGAACGATCCCTTCTGGGTGCGGAACTCGCCTGAAAAGCTTTTGGTCCTGCGCTTTCCGCAGCTGACCCCGCCCACCGCCATCGCCCGTGACCTGGCCACCATCCGCGCCTTCAAGCACCGGCATGGCGACATCATCCTGAAACCCCTCTACGGCAACGGCGGCGCGGGGGTGTTCCGGCTGGACCCGAACGACCGCAACCTTTCGTCGCTGCATGAGCTGTTCATGGGCATCAATCGCGAGCCGCTGATCGTGCAGAAATTCCTGCCTGCCGTCGAAAAGGGCGACAAGCGGGTGATCCTGGTCGACGGCGAACCCGTGGGCGCGATCAACCGCGTGCCGCAGGCGGGCGAGACCCGGTCGAACATGCATGCCGGGGGGCGGCCGGAAAAGGTTGGCCTGACTGAACGTGATCTGGAAATCTGCCACACGATCGGCCCCACCTTGCGGGAAAAGGGCCAAGTCTTCGTCGGCATCGACGTGATCGGCGACTGGCTGACCGAGATCAATGTGACCTCTCCCACCGGCATTCAGGAACTGGAACGCTTCGACGGAACCAACGCCGCGCAGCGCATCTGGGAAGTGATCGAGGCGAAGCGGGCCTAGGCCAGCCCGCTGCCCGGATAGGCCCGCAGCACGTCCCAGACCAGCGCTTTCATCCAGTCGGCCTGTTCGGCCGTGGGCCAGCCCGGCTCGCCGCGCACATTGGGGATCGTACGTGGGTCACGCCCATAGATCACCGCGAAATGCGCCAGAGCGATCAGGTAGCCGCCCTTGGCATTGGGGTGGATCGTATCTTCGAACAGGTCCTGGATCTGCGTCAGATCCGGTGCGGTCCCGGCAGCAATCGCATCGATCACCGCCGCCATGATCTTCGGCCCCGGAATCACTCGCATCGGCGGGCTTCCCGCAGGGCGGTTGGCGTTCACCTGGTCCGCGACGTCTTGCCAGGACCCCATTTCCAGATCCAGCCGCTCGCGCAG
Organism: Tabrizicola sp.; assembly: GCA_046076605.1. GTDB lineage: Bacteria > Pseudomonadota > Alphaproteobacteria > Rhodobacterales > Rhodobacteraceae > Tabrizicola. The sequence goes on along the minus strand of JBJTSJ010000171.1, from coordinate 3,751 downwards.
CGGGATCTGCCGTTCATCCTCGGCGTCGTATGCGTCGGTATTGCCTGGCCCGCTCCGGATATCGACCCAGGAGGCGTAGTAGATCGTCTCGGCTCCTTTGCCGCCCTTGCCTTCGCTCCAGGCATGCTCGAACCATTGCTGGGCGTACTTGGTCGCTTCTTCCCACTTTATGGCAGACCGCACTGAAACCCGTTCGGTCAGCACCAATAGATCGTAGTTGGCGATATCGCGGCGGGCATCGATGGGCAGGTCAAGCTCATGGACCCAGCGAAACTTCGCCGTGCTGCCCGGGATCGAGGAGTTGTCGATCACCATTCCGCGCGATTTCGGCCCGCCAGCCGCCAGCACCAGGATCTTCAGCGGATGCGGAACGGGGTCCGTCAGGCTGTGCCCGGACATGATGACCCGCAGGTTCAAGGGACGCTCCAAGCCGGTTTCGGCGCGCGCAGCCATCGCAGAGCCAACCAAAGGCAGGCAAGACAAGCCGGCCAGAACCTCGCGCCGGTGGACAAGATCAGACATCGGAAAACACCTTTCGAACCCGGCTACGGCAGACCAAAGCCTACATGGCGCAGATGGGCAGCGAAAGGGATCGCCGCAAGCCCGGTTGCGTGAAACTGGCTGCTTGGGATGAAAATGGTCGTGTACGACCAGGTCCGGTCTGGACCCCCGTGTGCGTACCAGCACGCTTTCCCGGCCTGGCCAAGATGCCGATGAAGCGCGCGATTCTCGGTCTGGTCTTGACGGCACTGCTCGCCATCACCGAGACGGAGGAGGAAGATTTCGGGGGGTACCGCTTGCAGGCTCTGGCGGTCCTCGGGAACGCCTCCACACCGGACCGGGTCTGCCGAAGGACGCTGGGGCGGGCGAGGCTGGAGGCGGATCGAGGGCAGAGTGTCCACGATGGATAGTCCGAGTAAATCATTATATATCAACTAGTTGTGTTTTTTCGTTTACCTGGCCTTAACGTCTTTTGCGGCAGAGGTCAGACGGACTCTGACCGGGCCAGGCTTGGCTGCCCCCTGACCTTGCGCAGCAGGAAAAGGGCATAAAAGAGGTTCGGCATCACGATCATCACCGCCACCAGAAGCGATTGCAAGGTTGGGGGCTGCAGCGGTTGCAGGTTGTCTGCGACTTCGACAGTCACCAGAAGCAGACCGAAGTTCCAGACCATGTGCAAGACGACAGATGGCCAGATCGACCCTGTCCGCACCAACAGCGCACCGAGCAAAAGGCCGGTCATCATCGCGGCAACTGCCTGAACCGAGGATTGCGTAAGATTGCTGTAGGTGAATCCGTTCAGCACATGGACTGACCCGAAAACAACCGAGGTGATGAGCAGCGCAGGCCAGATCCGGCGCCGTATTGCGAGGGCACGAAAAAGGATCCCTCGAAACATCCATTCTTCCGAGAGCGCGATCAGAAGCGTGTTCAGTGCAAGAAATCCGACCGCGCGCACCGGAGGCAGGCCAATCGCAAATGCCAGACCGAAGATCGGAAGCAAAAGCAGGATCGGAAGCCACAGAAAGCGTAGGGCACGCCAAACAGGGGGCGCACGAAAGCCCAGGTCGGTCCAGCCAAAGTACCGGGTGGCGACCGCCAGCAACGCAAGAGAGAGCAGCAGGTTCCAGGCGACACCTTGCGACAGGAGCGTGATGAGTTCGGCAATCGTGGACGGCCGGTCCGGACGCACCAGCATGCCAATCCCGACGGTAGCGAACAGCCAGAGGGCAAGGGTCAGTAGTGCCTGCCGCAGCCGGATGTCGGTCGTCGTCTTCGCCTCATTCATCCCGTGCCGTTCCGCCGTGTCTTGGACCCGAGGCACTGTGCGCGCCGGGCCTGTCCAGTTCCCGCGAAACCGCCGATCCCGCCCGCAGATGCCGCTGACGACGACCATTAACCCCCGGTCGCTACAACCATAGGGTGGTCCGGGCTTGACGCAAGTCAAACCCGACGGCCCCGGGGCGGGCGCAGTCCGACAACACAATCATCGGACCACGGAGGACCCTCACCCCGGCCCTCCCCCCGGGGGAGAGGCGGAGAGGTGGGAGGCATCGCCGGGAATGTCGGGGGCGCGACAATCACGGCCACTATACAATTTCCCGGCCCCCGGTTCGGCCGACAAGTGGGGCAGGACAGGGGACTGGAGGCCGGACAGGTGCGCCGTCCTGTCGCGCAACTTAGGAAGGTATCCCGATGAACCGTCTTGTCGCTGCCGTTTCAGCGGCCCTGTTGCTTGCTGCCGCGGCCAATGCGGGGATCACCGAAGAGGACCTGGCGGGGATGCGGCCTCGACCGGGGACCTCGTGACCAATGGGATGGGCGTGATCCGCAGCAGTTCAGCCCGCTGACCACGATCAACAAGGACAATTTGGGCCAGATCGTCCCGGTCCGGGCCTTCAGCCTGGGCGGCAAGACGCAGCGCGGGCAGGAGACACAGCGGCTGGTGCATGACGGGACCATGTATGTCACCCGGTCCCAAAGTCGGCTCTGTGCGATCGTCGTCAAGACCGCGAAGGAGCTCTGGCAGTTCGAAGCGCGTGTGCCCGAGGCGCGCCCGACCATCAAAGGCCACAAGGGCGCAAAATGGCAAGGTGTCCTCCTTGACCGGGGCGCTGAGCGCGTCCTGGCCAGGTGATCAGTGGAAGACCGGGGGGGTGGCCTGGCGGGGCGGGTCCCATGACATCGGGACCAACACCATCGTCTTCGGAACGGGCAACACCGCACCGTCGACCAGCTGGCCGCCTAAGGCGGGTCTCTTCTACGTGCCGTCGCGAACTGACCTCCTTCGGACAGGCCATGCAGGCCGCGCGCGTCCGAGGTAACCCGGGCGCGCGTGTGCATTTGGCGGCATAGGACTTTTGGCCTGTATCCCCCGTGGATGGGGCGGGGTAGAGTTGGACATGGGATTTGAAGGCAGATGACCATGGTTCCCCAGGCTGACACCCGCCCGATGCACTCGGCCCTTATCGTGGACGACCACCCGCTGTTCTGCGACGCCTTGTCGATGACGCTGAAGTCGGTCGCGGGGATCGAGGAGATCGAGACGGCGGACCGGCTGGAAACGGCGATCCACCGGGTCGACCTGACGCCCGCGCCGGATGCCATCGTGCTGGACCTGAACCTGCCGGACGTGAACGGGATCGACGGGCTGATCCGGCTGCGGCAGGCGGCGGGGGAGGTGCCGGTGCTGGTGGTGTCGTCGCTGGCGGACAATCGGGTGATTGGCGCGTGCCTGGCAGCAGGTGCGGCGGGGTTTGTGCCCAAGCACTCGCGCCGGGAGGTATTCCGGGCAGCGTTCGATGCGCTGCGCGAGGGGAAGCGGTTCTTGCCCGAGGGCTATGAGCCGGTGCCGGAGGGCAAGGCCAAGGGCACGGCGAAGGAAGAGGCCATCGGGCGGCTGGCGCTGCTGACGCGGCAGCAGGCAAAGATATTGCAGCTGATCTGCGAGGGGCTTCTGAACAAGCAGATCGCCTATGAGCTGTCCATCGCCGAGACCACGGTGAAGGCCCATGTCACCGCGATCATGCGCAAGCTGGGCGTCCAAAGCCGGACCCAGGCGGTGCTTATCGCGCGGGAGACGAACTTCTCCAGCCTGATGCCCGAGGACGGCTGAGCCTGCTTATCCCTTGCCCAAGGCAGACCCCGCGCCGTAGCATCGGCCCCGGGAGAAGGACCAGATGATCGCGCCCGAGAGCTTGGCCCCTGCCGAAGCCGCTTCGGTGATGCCGCGCGCCCATGCCGGGGCGCG
>JBJTSJ010000170.1:0-5285 GCA_046076605.1 Tabrizicola sp. | reverse complement strand
TGGCGCTGATGGAACACCGGGCCTTCACGCCGGACCATTTCCGCATGTTCCACCCTGGCGGAAAGCTGGGCGCGCGGCTGCTGAAGGTGCAGGACCTGATGCATGATGCCCCGCCGTTGGTCGCTGCGGGCCTCGAGATGGGTGAGGTGCTGATCGAGATCACCAAGCGCGGATTCGGCGTCGTGGGCGTGACGGACGGCCAAGGCGATCTGGTGGGGATCATCACCGACGGCGACCTGCGGCGGCACCTGGAGGGGCTGATGCTGCACACCGCAGGCGAGGTGATGACGGCTAACCCGCGCACCATCGGCCCCGAGGCGCTGGCGGGTGAGGCGCTGGCCCTGATGAACGACCGCAAGATCACCTGCCTGCTGGTCACCGCCCCCGACAGCCGCAAGGCGATTGGAATCCTGCACGTGCACGACTGCCTGCGCGCCGGTGTCGCGTGACGATGGCACGGGCCGACACGCATACGCGGATTGTGGGCTGGCTGAAGGTGGCCCTGCCTCTGACGGCGCTGGCGATCCTGTCGACCCTTTTCCTGGTCGCACGCCGGATCGACCCCGAGGATGCACTGCCCTATGCCGAAGTCGATGTTGAGGACCTGGCGCGCGAACCGCGGATGACCGCGCCGACCTATGCCGGCACCACTTCGGACGGGGCGGCGCTGACGCTCTCGGCCGAGGAGGCGCGCCCGGCGGCCGAGGGCGCCCCGGCCAAGGCAGCAGGGTTCCGGCTGGAACTGGCCACGCCCGACGGGTCGCGGACGGACCTTGTGGCGGGCACTGCGCAGATGACTCCGGGGGCGCGTGAGGTTGTCCTGTCCGGCGGAGTGACGGTCACGACCTCCAGCGGTTACCGGCTGGAGACGGCGGAAGTGGCGGCCAAGCTGGACCGGACCGGACTGGAAAGCCGCGCGCCGGTGACGGCGACGGGGCCTGCGGGGGACATCCGGGCGGACCGGATGGCGATAAGTCAGGATGCCCAGACCCCGGGCGCCTATGTTCTGGTTTTCAATGGCAGCGTCCGGCTGGTATACCAGCCCGGCGGCTAGACAGGCTTGCAGAGGTTCATCGCAATGGCTTTCACGCTTCGGACTCTTGCTCTGGCTTTTGGAATTGCGTTGGTGGCGACGGTCGCTCAGGCGCAGCAGAAGATCGCCTTCGGCGAGTTGACCCAGGACACGAGCCTGCCGGTGCAGGTGACGGCGGACCAGTTGGCGGTGAACAATGCCGACGGGACGGCCGTGTTCAGCGGCAATGTGCTGGTCGTCCAGGGTGAGATGAAGCTGGCGGCGGGTGAAGTTCTTGTCCGCTATGGCACCGAGCAGAATGACATCGAAAGCCTGATTGCCTCGGGTGGGGTGACGGTGACGAACCTGGGCGACGCGGCCGAGGCGAAGGAAGCGGTCTATACCATCGACAGCGGGGTGATCGTGCTGTCGGGCGATGTTCTGCTGACACAAGGGCCCTCGGCGATGGCAGGGCAGAAGCTGACGATCAACCTGAAGGACGGGACAGGGGTGATGGAGGGTCGGGTGACCACGACCTTCCAGCCGGGGGGCAACTGATGGCGGTAGCAGCGTCCCAGCGACCCGAACTGACGGTGACCGACGGCCAGGCCGGGCTGCAGATCCGCAGCTTGCGCAAAAGCTACAAGAAGCGGCCGGTGATCCGCGACGTCAGCATGGACCTGCGCCGGGGCGAGGTGGTGGCCTTGCTGGGGCCGAACGGGTCGGGGAAAACGACCTGTTTCTACTCCATCGCCGGGTTGGTGATGCCCGAGGGCGGGCAGGTGCTGATCGACGGCAAGGACGTGACCGCGCTGCCGATGTACCGCCGGGCTCGGCTGGGGATCGGTTACCTGCCGCAGGAGGTGTCGATCTTCCGGGGCCTATCGGCGGAAGACAACATCCTGGCCGTGCTGGAGATCGTTCAGCCCGACCGCCACAAGCGGCGCGAGCGGCTGGAGGAATTGCTGTCCGAGTTTTCGATCACCCATCTGCGGCGGACCCCGGCCCTGGCGCTGTCGGGCGGCGAGCGGCGGCGGGTGGAAATCGCGCGCTGCCTGGCGGCGGACCCGAAGTACCTGCTGCTGGATGAACCCTTTGCGGGGGTGGACCCGATCGCGGTCGGGGAAATCCGCCACCTGGTGCATGATCTGAAGGCGCGGGGGATTGGCGTCCTGATCACCGACCACAACGTGCGTGAGACGTTGGAAATCGTCGACCGGGCCTACATCCTGCATGACGGGAAGGTGCTGATGTCGGGCACCACGGACGAGGTCGTGCGCGACGAAACCGTGCGGCGGGTCTATCTGGGCGAGAACTTCCGCATCGTCTAGGCGGCAGGCCGATACGCGATCATCGATTCGGTTGACAACTCGCCCGAAGGTGGCGCCAAATGGCTGCAATGAGCGCGTTTCATGCCCATTTGCCCGGCTGGCTTTCTGCGGTGGTTTCACCCGGCAGAGGCAAAGTGACGCGACGTTTTTTCTGCCCGATACCGAAACGACGGACGCGCCGGAGCTGAGGCCCGGGGCGTCAGACAGCATGCGAAGAGGAGAGATCATGCGTTACCAGATCAGCGGAAAACAGATCGACGTTGGTGAGGCTCTTCAGACCCATGTGAAGGCGGAACTGGGCGAAGTCGTTGAGAAGTATGCGCAACGGCCGACCGAATGTGTCGTGGTTTTCTCGCGGGTTGCGCATGAGTTCGTCTGCGAGGCGGTGATCCACCTGTCGACCGGTCTGACGGCACAAGCCAAGGGGCATGCGTCGGAAATCTATGCGGCTTTCGAATCCTGCCGCGAGAAGCTGGACAAGCAGCTGCGGCGCTACAAGCGGCGGATCCGCAACCACCACAACCACCGTGCGGGACCTGTTGAATTTGGCGGGGCGGCCTCGTATATCCTCGCCGCAACCGAGGATGCCGAGGAAGCTGAGCCCGAAAGCCTGCAGCCCGTGGTCATCGCCGAGATGGAGACGAAGATCCCTTCGATCACCGTGGGCGAGGCCGTGATGCAGATGGAACTGGCGGGTCAGAAGATGCTGGTGTTCCGGAACGAAGGCCATGGGGGCGTGAATGTGGTGTATCGTCGCGATGACGGGAACATCGGCTGGATCGACCCCCGCAACAGCAAGTAACGCGTCCGCGTGACGCAGGAAAATCGCCGACCCATGGAACTTTCCAAGCTAGTTGTGCCGGGTGCGGTCCGCGTCGTCGGGCAGTTCACCTCGAAGAAGCGGCTGTTTCAGGAGCTGGGCGAAATCGCGGCGCAGGCCTACGGGCTGAACGGTGCCGCGGCCATTGATGGCTTGCAGGAACGCGAGACGCTGGGTCCGACCGGCGTGGGACATGGCATCGCCCTGCCCCACGCGCGGCTGGAGGACCTGAAGGGGATCATCGGGGTCTTCTTGCGGCTGGAAAAGCCCTTGGACTATGACAGCGTTGACCGCCAGCCGGTGGACCTGGTCTTCGGCCTGTTCGCCCCAAAGGATTCCGGGGTCGACCATCTGAAGGCGCTGGCCCTGGTCAGCCGGACGATGCGGGACCAGGGCGTGGTGGCGAAGTTGCGGGCGAATTCGGACCCGGCGAAGTTGTACGCGATCCTGACCGAGGCCCGGGCGCCGCAGGCGGCGTGAACCTGTCCACGGCGGACAATCGCTGATCTTTTCGTGAAATCAATGGTTTGGTCACGGTCGTCAGGGGTTTCTTAATCCCTTGTCTTTGGCCCTTTCCCCCTCACCCTGGCCCTCTCCCCCGGGGGGAGAGGGGACGCGGGGTGGTGCTGTTCCGCCTTGAAAAGATAAGGCAGAGCGGGCAGCGGTGTCAGAGCCTCCGGCGGGAGTATTTGGTAAAAGAGCAAGTCTGCTTGGGGCTGGTCAGGCTTTCCAGCGCGTGAAGCCGAAGCCCATGTAGTCGCGCTGGTAAGCCTCGGCGGCGGCGGTTTCCAGGGTTTCGTCCCAGATCGACAGGAGCGCGGCTGCGGCGGGGTCTGCGCTGACCTTGGGCGGCGCGACGCCTGCCTCGGCGGCAAGGGCGGCAAGGCCTTCGGCAAGGCGGTCTTCGCGGAGCAGATGGTCCAGCGGCTGGAACCCCGCCATGCCCTGCACCAGCGCGGTCTGGCTGGCGAGGCTGGGATCGACGCGGGCGCCGGTCTGACCACCGGTGGCCAGGCGGCAATAGTTGAGGAAGATCAGGAAGGCCGCGCGTTCGGCCTGGGGGGTCGCAAAGGGCTCGCCCGGGGGCTGCAGCTCGGCAAGGAAGCCGTTGATCAGGATGCGGCGGAGGTCCGGCGCCTCGGCCTTGACGATCTTGCGACGGAAGGCGGCATGGGCGCGCAACAAGGGATGGCGCAGCACGGTAAAGCTGAGGTGGCCAGGGTGTTTCCGCTTCCATTGGCGGAGCGACTTCTGTTCGAACCCCTCGGTCACCTCGCCAAGGCCCGCAAACCAGTCGCGGATCGCATCCTCGGGACCGGAACGGATTGGGAAGAACAGAAGGCCCGCCTCGGAGGCGATGGCATTCGGCACCCCGGCGGCGCGGCGGGGTTCGAAACTGGGGGTGCGGCCCAGGTTGAAGACATCGACCGCCGCTACCGCTTCGGCAAGCGCCTCGGGGTTTTCAAGCTTGTCCTCCAGTGGCCCCGGGTTCTGCTTTTTCAGCGTGTCGTCCAGCGCCTTCAGCCGCGCTTCGACCCCCAGAAAGGCGGCAAGTCCGTTGATGACGTCGACCGAGCCCAGGTCCTCATAGTCAAGGTAGAAGGCCGTCTGCCCGGTGGTCTGCAGCGCGTTCAGGATGAGGAGCTGGAAGGCCTGAATCTCTTGCAGATGCTTGAGGAACTCCGGCCCGTCAAAGCGGACCTTGGCGGTCTTCAGCCGCTTGGGGTTCGTCAGCTTCCACTGGTCGGTCGCCTGGGCGATCTTCCAGGAGACGTAGCTTTCCAACGGGTTGCGGGTGAGGATGATCTTGGCGCAGGACGGGTCGGGCAGAACGTCGTCGAGGATGCGCAGGTCGTGGTCGTGGAAGAAGCGAAAGCCGGGCAGGCCTTCGGTTTCCTCACGCAGCTTGCGCAGAAGCGGGCGCGGGTCGTGGTCACGCTCCTCCATCGTGATGCCAAAGAGCTCGGTCCGGTCCTTCTTGCCCATGATGTAGCGGTTGAAGACCTCGCCGTGGCTGTGGACACCAGACAGGGTGTTGAGATTCGCCTCCAGGAGGTTCGACCCGGTGCGCATCTCGGCGAAGACGACGAAGGAGGCGAAGCGCGGCATCTAGCGGACGACC
>JBJTSJ010000169.1:0-7831 GCA_046076605.1 Tabrizicola sp. | reverse complement strand
TGAAGGCGCTGGCCATGCTGGTCCTCCTGTTCTCGCTGGCCGGTGTTCCGCCGATGGTCGGCTTCTTCGGGAAATTCTACGTCCTGAAAGCCGCCGTCGACGCAGGATGGGTCTGGCTCGCCGTGGCCGGGGCCGTGGCGTCGGTGATCGGGGCGTTCTACTACCTCCGGATCGTCTACTTCATGTACTTCGGCGCGGAACAGGAGCCGGTCGACAGCCGCATGGCCCCTGTGCAATGGGGCATGCTCGTGGCCGTGGCGGCGATCATGGTCCTTGGCATCGTGAACCTCTTCGGGATCGAAGCCCCCGCGGCAATGGCCGCCGAAGCGCTTGTCCGCTGACGGCAGGGCAGGGCGCATAACCCTGCCCGAGATCGACTCGACCAACGCCGAGGGCTTCCGGCGGGCTGCCAGCCTGCCGGGGCCGACCTGGATCCTCGCCGGGGTCCAGACCGCCGGACGGGGCCGCCGCGCAAGGCCGTGGTCCTCGCCCCAAGGCAACTTCCACGGCACCCTCGTCCTGAAACCGACCGAGCCGCCGGAGACCGTGGCGCTAAGGTCCTTCGCCGCCGCCTTGGCCCTGCGCGACGCCTTCGTCGACCTGACGGGCCTGCCAAACAGCTTCCAGCTGAAATGGCCGAACGACGTCCTCTGCAACGGCGGCAAGATCGCGGGCATTCTGCTGGAATCCCAGGGCCTCAACACCCCCGACGCCACCCTCTGCATCGGCATCGGCGTCAACCTTATCGCCGCCCCTGACGCCGCCCAGGTCGAACCCGGGGCCGTCCCGCCCGTCTCGCTTCTTTCGGAAACCGGCTTGCGCATCGCGCCCGAGGCGTTCCTCGACGCCCTTGCTCCTGCCTACGCCGCCTGGGAGGCCACGTTCACCAGCGAAGGCTTCGCCACCCTCCGCGCCGCCTGGCTCTCTCATGCCGCGCGCCTTGGCCAGAGGGTCCTTGCCCGCACCGGGGCCGAAACCCGAGAGGGCACATTCGAGACCATCGACGCCACCGGCAACCTGATCCTGCGCACTCCCGCCGGAACCCTTGCCATCCCTGCCGCCGAGGTGTTCTTCTGACCGAACCCGGGCTTTCTCTTCCCCAAATATCCCACGGGGGTCCGGGGGTGTGAAACCTCCGGTCCGCCGGTAATCCAGGGCGCGCCAGACATGCTTCTCGCCATCGACTGCGGCAACACCAATACCGTCTTCTCGATCTGGGACGGGACCCGCTTCATCGCCACCTGGCGCATCGCGACCGACCACAAACGCACGGCGGATGAATACTTCGTCTGGCTCTCCTCGCTCATGTCACTGACGAAGACCGACGCGACCGTGACCGAGGCGATCATCTCTTCCACCGTGCCCCGCGTCGTGTTCAACCTGCGCGTCCTCTGCGACCGGTACTTCGGCTGCCGCCCCCTGGTCGTCGGCAAGCCCGACTGCAAGCTGCCCGTGGCCCCGAGGGTCGATCAGGGCACCACCGTCGGCCCCGACCGGCTGGTCAACACCGTAGCGGGCCATGACCGCCACGGCGGGGACCTGATCGTCGTCGATTTTGGCACCGCCACCACCTTCGACGTCGTCGACACCGACGGCGCCTATATCGGCGGGGTCATCGCGCCGGGGGTGAACCTGTCGCTCGAGGCCCTGCACATGGCCGCCGCTGCCCTGCCTCACGTCGATGTGGCCCGGCCCGCGAAGGCCATCGGAACGAATACGGTGGCCTGCATGCAGTCGGGCGTGTATTGGGGCTATGTGGGCCTGGTCGAGGGCATCGTCCGCGAAGTGCGGCGCGAACGCGACCGGCCGATGAAAGTCATTGCGACAGGTGGTCTCGCCAGCCTGTTCGCGCAAGGGACCGAGCTATTTTATTCGATCGAGGACAACCTGACCATGCACGGCCTTGTCCTGATCGACGCGTACAACAAGGAAAGCCCATGAACCGCCTCATCTATCTTCCTCTCGGCGGTGCCGGCGAGATCGGCATGAACTCTTACGTCTATGGCTATGGGCCGAAGGGGAAGGAACGGCTGATCCTGGTCGATGTCGGCGTGGCCTTTCCGGACATGGACACCTCGCCCGGCGTGGACCTGATCCTGCCCGATGTCAGCTGGCTGCACGACAAGCTGGACCGGCTGGAAGCGATCTTGATCACCCATGCGCATGAGGACCATATTGGTGCGCTGGCGCCTCTCTGGCCGCAGCTGGAGAAAAAGGTCTATGCCCGAAAGTTCACTGCGACCATCGGGCGCCTGAAATTCGAGGAGGCTGGGCTGCCCGTCGACCAGATCGTGACGGTCGAACCGCGCCCCACGACGATTGAGGTCGGGCCATTCAAGGTGCAATTCGTGCCGGTGTCGCATTCGATCCCCGAATCTTCGGCCCTGGTCATCGACACGCCTGCGGGGCGCATCTTCCATTCGGCCGACTTCAAGATCGACCACAATCCGGTGGTGGGCGAAGCCTGGGACGACGCCCGCTTTGCCGAGATCGTCGCGGAACGCCCGGTGAAGGCGATGACCTGCGACAGTACCAACGTGTTTTCCACACATGAGGGCCGGTCGGAATCGACGCTCGCCGAACCGATTGCCGAGCTGATCCGCAGCCGCACCGGCATGGTGGTGGCGACGACCTTCGGGTCGAACGTGGCGCGTCTGAAGACCTTGGCCGAGGCCGGGCGGATGGCAGACCGCACGATCTGCGTGTTGGGTCGGTCGATGAAGCGGATGCTCTCGGCGGCGGATGAGGCCGGTGTGCTGTCCGGTTTCCCGAAGACCGTGACGCCGGAAGAGGCGCTGGAAGTGCCGCGCCGCAACCTGATGCTGCTGGTGACCGGGTCGCAGGGCGAACGCCGGGCGGCCAGCGCCCAGCTGTCGCGCGGCAAATACCTGGGGATCGAGATGAAAGAGGGGGACACGTTCCTGTTTTCCTCGAAGACCATCCCGGGCAACGAACGCGACGTGCTGCGGGTCTGGAACGCGTTTTCGGAAGCCGGAGTCCAGGTGATCGACGACCAGGGCGGCAAGTATCACGTCTCGGGCCACGCGAACCGCCCGGACCTTGAACACGTCCACCGGCTGATCCTGCCCGACATGCTGATCCCGATGCATGGCGAACACCGGCATCTGTCGGAACATGTTCGCATCGCGACCGAGGCAGGCATTCCGGCGGCGGTGGCTCCCAACGGCACCATGTTGGACCTGTCGGGCGATGTGCCCGAGGTGGCGGAGTATATCGAGACCGGGCGCCTGTATCTGGACGGCACCGCGCTGATCGGCGCTCTGGATGGGGTGGTGCGCGACCGGATCCGCATGGCGCTGAACGGGCTGGTCACGGTGACGCTGATCCTGGATGAAACCGACAGCCCCCTGGGTGAACCCTGGGTGGAACTGATGGGCCTGCCGCCGACCGGGCGGGGCGAAAGGCCTCTGTCCGAAACGATGGAGACCGACCTGGACGAGGTGATCGGGCGGCTGGGCCGCAAGGTCATGGCCGATGACGACAAGCTGGAAGAGGAAGTCCGCAAGGTCGTGCGCCAGGTCGCCATGGAAGAGATCGGCAAGAAGCCCGAGGTCACCGTGGTCATCAGCCGGATGGTCGCCGAGTAAGGCTAGCCCAGGAATGACAAAGGCCCCGTCCTGGACGGGGCCTTTTGCATTTCTGTCAGACGATCAGCCTTCGGTGCCGGTCGCCGGCGCTTCTTCGACCTCTTCGACCGGGGCGGCCTTCAGGGCAAAGCTGCGCAGGATGAAGTCCGGCACATGGTCGCCCATGCCGATGACCGAGGGCCCGAGGTCGCGGTCCCGGCGATAGTCGCGGCGGTCGTCCCGGCGATCCTCACGCGGCTCACGCGGTTCGCGGCGGTCTTCCCGCGGCTCGCGTGCTTCGCGCCGGTCTTCGCGCGGCTCACGGCGCTCGCCCCGATCCCCACGGTCCTCGCGGCGGCGGTCGCCACCCCGGTCGCCACGGTCGGCCCGGGGCTCGCACCGGTCTTCGCGACGCTCTTCCCGTGCGGCTTCCTGCGTGGTTTCCTCGGCAACTTCGGCCTTGGCCACGGCGACCAGCGGCTCCATCGCCGCCACCTCGTCATGCGCCTTCACGGGGCGCTCGCGGTCGCGGCCACGGCCACCGCGTTCGCGGCCCTTGCGATCCTCACGGGGGGCGCGGTCGGGCTTGCCTTCGCGGGTGTCAGGCTCGAACCCTTCAGGCAGCTCGCCGCGCGGGATTTCCGCCTTGATCAGGCTTTCGATGGCCTTCAGGTACTTGTCATCCGACGGCACGGCGATGGTGAAGGCCTTGCCAAGACGCCCCGCCCGACCGGTGCGGCCGATGCGGTGGACGTAATCTTCAGGGTGCGAGGGGACGTCGAAGTTGAACACATGGCTGACGGCCGGAATGTCCAGCCCCCGCGCTGCAACGTCGGAGGCCACCAGAAGGTGCAGGGTCCCGTCGCGGAAGGCATCCAGCGTCTTCATCCGTTCCGACTGCGCCAAGTCGCCGTGAATGGGCGCTGCGTTGAAGCCGTGCGATTTCAGGGACTTCGCCACCACGTCCACATCCATCTTCCGGTTGCAGAAGATGATCGCGTTGGTGCAGGCCTCGCCCTCGGCCTTGATCAGCCCGCGCAGCACGGCGCGCTTGTCGCCAAAGCTGCGGTCCTTGCGCACCGGGGTCACCTGGATCAGCGCCTGGGTGATGGTGGTCGAGGTCGTCGCCTGCCGCGCCACTTCGATCTTCGCCGGGTCTTTCAGGAAGGTCTTGGTGATCCGCTCGATCTCGGGCGCCATGGTGGCGGAGTAGAACATCGTCTGCCGCTTCGGCGGGGTCAGGGTGAAGATGCGCTCGATATCCGGGATGAACCCCATGTCGAGCATCCGGTCGGCTTCGTCCACCACCATGATCTGCACGCCAGTGAGCAGCAGCTTGCCGCGCTCGAAATGGTCCAGAAGACGGCCCGGGGTCGCGATCAGCACGTCGACGCCACGGTCGATCAGCTTGTCCTGTTCGCCAAAAGCCACGCCACCGATGAGGAGCGCCTTTGTCAGCTTGGTGTGCTTGGCATAGATGTCGAAGTTCTCGGCCACCTGGGCGGCAAGCTCGCGCGTGGGGGCCAGCACCAGCGACCGCGGCATCCGGGCACGGGCGCGGCCCTGGCCCAAAAGCGTGATCATCGGCAGGGTGAAGCTCGCAGTCTTCCCGGTGCCGGTCTGGGCGATGCCAAGAACGTCACGGCCTTTCAGCGCTTCCGGGATGGCCTGGGCCTGGATCGGAGTGGGGATCTCATAGCCGGCTTCAGTGACGGCCTGCAGCACGCGCGGGTCCAGCGCGAGGTCGGAAAATTTGGTCATTAGCGTCCTATGAATGCGGTATCGGACCGCATGATTGATGGGACGCAAGTTTCCGGGCGCCCCGGCGTCTCGGCCCCTTTGGCCGCGTGGGTCGCGCATAGCGGAAATCGCCCTGACGGTCAAGTCGGGGCCATGGTGTCGACGGAAGGCCCCCAAACGGCTAGGCTGCCTGTATTCAGAGTGCCGCATATTTCGATTCCATTTCTTGCAGGTGCATAATGACCAATGCCTTACGTCTGGCCGGGCTTTGCCTGGTCTTTGCGTCGCCCGTTTTGGCCGACGCTTCTGCCTGCCAGTCGGTGTGCAAGACGCAGTATCAGTTGACCTCGGCATCCGACACGCGCCGGTACGGTATCCTGATTGCCGCGCCCGAGGCAGGTTGCCGGCACGTGCGGTTTCGGGTTGCGGACGAACGCGCCGTTCCCCTTGGTCAGACCCCGACCCTGGCACCCGGAGAGCTGGCCGTCGTTCGCATTGGCCGCGGATTCACGCAAGGCGTCCATCTGTTGACGATCGACACCCTGGGCTGTGACGCGGGCCCCGCAGCGACGCGGCGCGTGACATTGGCCAAACGCTCACCCGATCACGGCTGGCGGTCGTCGTCGGACTGATCCTTGATCGCCTCATCCTGGTCCCGGCGCGCCTCACGCATCAGGCGGATGCGGCGGAACAAGGTCCGGGGATCGGCATTCAGCCGGTTCAGCAGGTGGCAGGCCAGGGGGCCCGCGACCGGGTCCTGCATCGCCTCTTTCCAGATTGGTGCCAGGAGATTGCGGTCGAGCCCGCCGCCCGTCATGCCGAACCGCTGCATCCCCATCGGCAGAGGCGACCCCTTGGGCGGCTTGCGGGTGAAGGGCTGGTCCGAAGCGGTGCCGGAAAACAGCCGCTCGAATTCATAAAGCTTCATCAAGGAAAACAGGATGTTCAGCGACTGGCCGATCCGCCGCTGTGCTTCGTTCTCGCCATGGTCGGCGAAGGTGATGATCGATGAGATCAGCCAGCGGCCGGGCAGTTCCGCCATCAGGGCGGGGCCTTCTTCCTGCCAGACGCGGCGGAAAAGCGCGGGGGCGTGGTCGGGAAAGGTTTCGCGGCGAAGGTGTACGATCAGGTCGGCGTTCAGCGCGGCCAGTTCCGACTTTCCGGCCAGCTCCTGCCGCAGCTGCAACAGCTTGCGCATGTAGTGCGACCGGCGTTTCGGCAGGTCGGGTTCGGTCAGCGGAACCTTCTCGTCCCGCAGTTCGGCAAGGTCGACGTCCAGCGGCGGCAGGCTTTCGTTGCGGCCGTACAGCACCGGCCCGCGACGGCCTTGCCAGGTGGCGATGACGCTGTCGGGCGCGCCGGGATAGGTCAGGTCCTTGTCATCCTCGGGGCCCGGGGCGGTCATCAGACCATCATCTCCTTGGTTGCGGTCAGCTTCACGCCCGGATAGTCGCGCACAACGCGGTCGATGTCCCATTGCAGGCGGGTCAGGAACACGAGGTCCCCGTCGCTGTCATGGGCAATGTGGCCCTTGTTGACGTTCACGAGCTTCTCGATTTCCGCCTTGTCGCCGGAAATCCATCGGGCAGAGGTGAAGTTCGATCCCTCGAAGCGGACAGGAAGGCTGTATTCCTGCTCGATCCGGCTGGCCAGCACGTCGAACTGCAGCGCCCCCACGACGCCGACGATGTAGCCTGACCCGATCATCGGCTTGAAAACCTTGGCCGCGCCTTCCTCGGCAAACTGGGTCAGGGCCTTTTCCAGGTGCTTGGCCTTCATTGGGTCCATCGCGCGGATGGACTGCAGGAGTTCCGGCGCGAAAGACGGGATGCCGGTGAAGCGGAGGCTTTCGCCTTCCGTCAGCGCGTCGCCAATGCGCAGTTGCCCGTGGTTCGGGATGCCGATGATGTCGCCGGCCCAGGCTTCCTCGGCCAGTTCGCGGTCGGCGGCCAGGAAGAGGACCGGGTTGGTGATCGACATCGGTTTCTTCGACCGGACGTGATGCAGCTTCATGCCGCGTTCGAAATGGCCACTGGCAAGGCGGACAAAGGCCACCCGGTCACGGTGTTTCGGGTCCATGTTGGCCTGGACCTTGAAGACAAAACCGGTGACCGGCGTTTCTCCGGGCTCGATCTGGCGTTCAGCGGCCTTCTGCGGCTCGGGCTCGGGCCCGTATTCACCGATGCCGTCCATCAGTTCCTTGACCCCGAACGAGTTGATGGCCGAGCCGAACCAGATCGGCGTCATCGAGCCGTTGAGGAAGGCGGTGCGGTCGAAGGCGGGCAGCAGTTCCCGCGCCATCTCCAGTTCCTCATGGAACTTCGCCAAGAGGTCGGCGGGGATGTGTTCGGCCAGTTTCGGGTCGTCCACGCCGGAAATCTTGATGGACTCGGCGACCTTGTTGCGGTCGGCGCGGTCCATGATCTCCAGCCGGTCGTGGAGGAGGTCATAGGCCCCGATGAAGTCGCGCCCGATGCCGATGGGCCAGCTTGCCGGGGTCACGT